>DASXAN010000881.1:0-4417 GCA_036406755.1 Gemmataceae bacterium | reverse complement strand
CGCAGCGCCGCCTCCAGGCCGCGGACGGGCGACCCACGAAGCGTGGGTACCCCGGCGGTGATGGCGGTGCGGTGGTCGTCGCGCTGTTGCCGCTGGAACCGCTGGCGTTCGTTCTGCTCCCGCAAGACCGTCAGGCCGAGCATGGTTGTTCCTCCGGAACCTAACCCCCCGGCCCCCTTCCCGAAGAGGGAAGGGGGTGAGGACCAAAAGGAGACCTTGGCGGTTCACCCCCTTCCCGCTTCGGGAAGGGGGCCGGGGGGTTAGGTTGCTTCCCCCCACACCCGATACCGCTCCGCGTCCGCGCGCTTGAACTCCAGCCCCAGCCCCGGCCGCAACCGGTCCGGGTACAGCTTGCCGTCCCGCGGCGGGTCGGCCCCGTCGAACAGCAGCCCCTCGATCCGGGCGTGGTCGTGGAAGTACTCGACGTGGACGACCGGCAGCGCGGCGCAGCAGACGTGCCGGTGCAACATCGGGGCGCAGTGGGCCGACAGCCCCAACCCGCGGGCCGAGCACAGCGGCGCGACTTGCAGGAACCCGGTCAGCCCGCCGCAGCGGCTGGCGTCGGCCTGGAGCGTGTCCACCGCCCCGGCCTCGAGCATCCGCCGGAAGTACGGCAGGTCGTAGCCGTACTCGCCGGCGGCGACGTCCATGCCGGCCGGGCCGCGGTCGCGGATCAGCCGCAGCCCCTCCAGGTCGTCCGACGGCACCGGCTCCTCGAACCAGCTCACCCCCAGCTCGGCGAACCGCTCCGCGAACGCCAGCGCCTGCTTGCGCGAGTAGGCCCCGTTGGCGTCCACGAACACGCTCACGTCGTCGCCGATGGCCTCGCGGGCGGCCCGGACCCGCTCCACGTCGAAGCCGGGCATCGTGCCGACCTTCATCTTCACCCGCTTGAACCCGACCTCCGCCCAGCCGCCGAGCTGCTGGCGGAGCTGGTCGAGCGTGTACGACGTGAACCCGCCGCTGCCGTAGACCGGCACGCCGTCCCGGGCCTCCCCGAGCAGGGTGACGACTGGCAGGCCGAGTAGCCGGCCCTTCAGGTCCCACAGGGCGGCGTCCACGGCGGAGATCGCCATCGAGGCAACGCCGGGCCGGCCGAGGTTGCGGACGGCCCGGACCATCGCGGCCCAGGCGGCGGGGGTGTCGAGCGGGTCCCGGCCGCGGACGACCGGGGCGAGCGAGTCGCGGACGAGGCGGGCGGTGGCGGGGTCGGCGTAGGTGTACCCGAGGCCGGTGTGGCCGGCCGCGTGGGCTTCCACTGTCACCAGGGTGGTCGAGTCCCAGGCGTAGGTGCCGTCGGCCTCGGGGGCGTCGGTCGGGATGGTGTAGGCGGCCGCGTCAACGCGATCGACGGCCGCGGTCGGGACGGTCATTTCTCCTCGTCCGGCCGCTTGCGGCTATGCGGGCCGTTGCTCGCATAGCCGCAAGCGGCAAATCCACTGTCAAACCACCTCACGAACCTTGTCTTCCAGCACCGTCTTGATGATGTCCTTGCGGTACTTCTCGCCGCGGACCAGCGCCTTGGCGAAGTGGTACGCCTGGTCGAGCGTCGCGTGGCCCGGCATCGGCGGCTCATTACAATCGACCGTCGCCTCGACCACGGCCGGCCCCTGGACCGCGAACGCCTCCCGCAACACGTCCTCCACCCGGGCCGGGTCGTCCACCGCGAACCCGGCCGCCCCGCACGCCCGGGCCACGGCCGCGAAGTCGATCGGCTGCAGGTCCACCCCGTACTCCGGGTTGCCCTCGAACACCATCTGTTCCCACTTGATCTGCCCGAGCGTGTTGTTCTTGAAGATCACCACCTTCACCGGCAGCTTGTACTTGACCATCGTCGCCACTTCGCCCATGAGCATCGTGAACCCGCCGTCCCCGCTCAGGCAGACGACCGGCCGGCCCGGGTGCGCCAGCGCCGCCCCGACCGAGTACGGCAGGCCGTTGGCCATCGTCGCCAAGAGGCCGGTGCACGAGAACATCATGTCCCCGCGGACGTCGAGGTAGCGGGCCGCCCACGTCGTCACCGTGCCGCAGTCCGAGACGATGATCGCGTTGTCGGGCAGCAGCCGGTTCACCCGGTCGGCCACCACCTGCGGCTTGAGCGGCTTGTCGGCCCGCTCGGCCCGCTCGGCCAGCAGCTTCCGCCACTCGACCATGCCCTTCCGGGCCGTTTCGAGGAAGGACCGGTCCGGCTTCCGCTGCACCAGCGGCACCAGCGCTTCGAGCACCCGCCGGCAGTCGCCGACCAGGCCGACGTCCACCGGGTAGCGCAGGCCGATGCGGGCACCGTCCACGTCGATCTGCACGCACTTCGCCTGCCCCGGCTTGGGCAGGAACTCGATGTACGGGAAGCTGCTGCCGAGGATCACCAGCGTGTCGCACGCCTTCATCGCGTCCTGCGACGGGGCCGTGCCCAGGAGGCCGATGCCGCCGGTCGTGTACGGGCTGTCGTCCGGGACGACCGCCTTGCCGAGCAGCGGCTTGACGACCGGGCCGCCGACGGCGTCGGCCAGCCGCAGGACCAGGTCGCGGCAACCGAGCGCCCCACGGCCGGCCAAGAGGACCACCTTTTTGCCGGCGTTGATGATGTTGGCCGCCGCTTGCAGGTCGGCCTGGGTCGGCATCAGCGGCGAGGCGGCGACGCCGGCGGCGCTGTGGCGGGTGATGTTCGCCTTGGACCGGCCGTCGCCGTCCGACCACTCCTGGATGTCCTTGGGGATGCACAGGTGGGCCGGGCCGCGGTGGGCGAACGCCGTGCGGATGGCCTCGTCCACGGCGTTGCACACGTGGGCCGGGCCGGCGATCCGCTCGTTGTACACGGCCACGTCCTGGAACACCTTGGTCAGGTCCACGTCCTGCTGGTAGTGGGTGCCGATCAGGTCGTGGAACGTGTGGCCGGTGATGGCCAGGACCGGGATGGCGTCGCACTTGGCGTCGTACAGGCCGTTGAGCAAGTGGATGCCGCCGGGGCCGGAGGTGGCGAGACACACGCCCAGCCGGCCGGAGTATTTGCCGTAGCCGCAGGCGGCGAACGCGGCCGCCTCCTCGTGCCGCACCTGGACGAGCTTGAGTTCGTCCTTGTGGGTCCGCAGCGCCTCGTAGATGCCGTTGATGCCGTCGCCGGGCAGGCTGAAGACGGTGTCCACGCCCCAGGCGATCAGCCGTTCGACCAACAAATCACCCGCCGTCTTCGCCATGGCGCAGACTCCCCGGAGTTCGGGACTGGTGGATCGCGCGTGACGACTGACGGTGTGCAGCCGTCGCGCCAATCCTTAACGAAATCCGTTACAAATGCGTCAGCGCTGAGGGAATCGGCCGGCACGCTTATTGCCAACTTCGTCGCCCGGCCTAGGAGGAGAGCCGATGGGCGAGACGCTGACCGACCCGAGGGAGTTGGTGATGACGCAGGCGGAGCCTGCCCGGCCGCGGGCCGACGCGGCCGACGAGCCGCCGGTGACAGACGGGTCGCTGCTGCTGGAGCTACAAAACCTGGCGGACCGGGCCGGCGGCCTGGACCGGCTCCGCGACCTGGTCGATGCGCTGCGCCGTTCGCACCGGTGAGCAGCGGCCCGCCGACGCAACCGAAACCCCGACTTCGCACTCCCGAAACACCCGCCGTGGCGGCCGGGCCGGCGGCCGGATACACTCGACTCCGCGGCCGAGCCGCGGGCCGGGGTGGCCCGGGTGCCCGTGCGCGGGTCGTTCGGCCGCCGCAACGGAGGGCTGACCGTGAGACACTGGCGCATGGCCGCCGGGCTGCTGCTGACCGCGGCCGCCGCCCTGTGGGCCGCCGACCCGCCCGGCGACGGGGCGAAACCGAAGCCGGCCGCCGACCCGGCGGCCGGGCTGCTCCCGCCGGTCCGCCTGGAGGCGGCCGGCAAGCCGATCGACACCGCCGTCGGCCACGCCGCCCCGTTCGTCGGCGACGTCGACGGGGACGGCGTCCGCGACCTGCTCGTCGGCCAGTTCGGCGGCGGCGTCCTGTGGGTCTACCGCAACGAGGGCAGCAACGCCAGGCCGAAGCTGGCGTCCGGCGTGAAATTCAAGGACGGCAAGAAGGACGGCTGCGTGCCCGCGGGCTGATGCGTCGGCTTCGGTCCCCAGTTGGTGGACCTGGACGGCGACGGCATCCCCGACCTGATCTCCGGCTCCTGGCCGGGCGAGATCTTCTTCTTCAAGGGCAAGGGCAAGGGCCGGTTCGAGGCCCCCGTGAAGCTCAAGGACAAAAACGGCAAGACCATCAACATCGGCGGCGGCCGCCAGGAGGGCGGCGACATGATCCTCGTCGCCGGCGACGCCCAGTACGAGAACACGGCCAAGGGCACGGTCATCGTCTACGAGGGCGAGCGCATCGAGGTGCCGGAGGGCAAGGAGGCCGGCATCACCGGGACCGCCTCGGCCGTCCACGCGGTGGACTGGG
>DASXAN010000880.1:0-3113 GCA_036406755.1 Gemmataceae bacterium | reverse complement strand
TTCAGCGCGACCAGCCGCTTGACCGGCTCCGTCTGCTGGGCCATCCACACCGTCCCCATGCCCCCTTCGCCAATTTCCTCGATGAGCTTATAAGGGCCGATGACGGTGCCCGGGAATTCCGACGCCGGCTGGTCAATCGTGGGGATGCCGCCCGCTGCCGGTGGCGACTCCAGGAAGCTGGCCTGCTCCTCGTAGGCGTGCAGCAAGCCTTGCACGCGCTCGCGCAGGTCGGAATCAGTCCCGCAGGCCTGGTGGAGGTATTCCGCCCGCGGGTCCGGCGAACCGATCTGCCGGGCGACGTTGAAGATCGCCTTTTCATCGAGTGCTTCGCTGGCCATGATTCACCTGCGCTGCCCCGCCGGCCGCGTTCTGAAGACCAGTGCGAGAATGGCCGGCAAAGGCTCTAACGGAATTCGGGAAAAACTTGGGGCACTCAGTCGATACCAGACCCGCCCGCGATCTCCGCCTTGAGCCAGCCCTTGGCGTAAGCCCAGTCGTTGTCGGCGGTCGCGACGGAAACCCCGAGCGCCTCCGCCGCCTGGTGCCGCGTCAATCCGGCAAAGAACCGCAGCTTGACCACCTCCGCCGCGCGGGGGTCCCTGGCCTGCAACCTGTCCAGCGCTTCGCTGAGAGCGAGCAGGTCCAGGTCGGACCGGTGCAGCTCGGCCGGCACGTCGGGCAGTTCAACGCGGACGTGTCGCCCGCCGGCTTCGGGTCCCCCCTTGCGGCGGGCGATCTCGATCAGGATCCGGCGCATCGCCTCCGCGGCCGCGGCAAAGAAGTGTCCGCGGTTATTCCAGTGTTGCGCCTTGTCCACGTCCACCAGGCGAAGATACGCTTCATGCACGAGCGCCGTCGCCTGCAGCGTCTGGCCCGACTTCTCCTGGGCCAGTCGCCGAGCGGCGAGCTTTCGAAGTTCCTCGTAGACGAGGGGTAAGAGCTGTTCGGCGGCGCAGGGGTCGCCGTTTTCGATCGCGGACAGGATGCGGGTGACGTCGCTCATCGAGCCACTGTACCGCGCCGGAACCGACCCGTCTCTCGTGACGGCGGCCGGAACCATTCGCGCGTCGTTCACACGGTGAACGGTTCGCTACGGTAGCGAGGCTGGACCGCCGCCTTTCTTCTTCCCCTGCCGCCGCGCTCGTGACTTCCGGCCCGGCCGGTAGCCGGTCGGCTTCAGTGGCGTTGCTCCACGCTCTCCGGGCTTCTCGCCCTTGGCGGGGTTGGCGACGGTGTGGTAGTAGTCCGCCTTCAGCGCCTTGTTGGCGTCCTTCCGCCGGGCCGCCAGGGCCGCCTTCGGCGGGTGCGCCGGAATCAGGCAGTCGCAGCCGTCGCCGATCAGGTCGGCCCGGCCGGCCCTTGTCAGCGCCTCCCGCACGGCGAAGTAGTTCTCCGGCTTGAAGAACTGCATCAGCGCCCGCTGGAGCTTGCGGTCGTGCATCGCCGTCGCCACCCCGACCGGCTTCTTCGTGAACGGGTCCAGGCCGGTGTGGTACATGCACGTCGCCACGTCTTCGGGCATATGCATAAGTTCAAGACGTATCCTTCAATTTGGCAAATTGTTGCGGCAAATCGCCAGATGCGGACCTTGTTGCGTACTAAGTCGTGGGTAGTGCTTCAATCTTGAGGGCTGCCACGTCCCGGCGGGGTGATTCACCGAACATCCTCCGATACTCCCGGCCGAACTGCGACTGACTCTCGTACCCGACCCGGAACGCCGCCTCGCCGGCATCGAGTCCTTCGCCCGCCATCAGCCGCCTTGCCTCCTGGAGCCGAAGCCGCTTCTGATACTGTAGCGGACTTAGCGCCGTCATGCTCTTGAAGTGCAGGTGGAGGGCCGACGGGCTCATCCCCACGTGCTTGGCGAGCGTCCCGATCCGCAGCGGCTCTGCGAAGTGGTCCCGCAGCCAGCGGATGGCTCGCGCCACCCGCTGGGCTGGAGCGCCGGCGGCGGCGATCTGTCGGAGCCTGGCCCCTTCCGGGCCGACGAGCAACCGGAAGGTGATCTCGCGGAGGACGAGCGGCGCGAGCGCTGGGATCTCGTCGGGGGCGTCAAGTAAGCCCAGAAGACGGCCGACCGCGTCGAGCAGTGGCGGTGTCAGGTTGATGACCCCGAGCCCACGCACCGGCCGCCCGGGCGGCGGGATGGCCGGGCCGTCGGCCAGGAGTTCGCCGACCACGGCCGGATCGATCGGGATGCGGACCGCCAGGCACGGGCGTGCCGCAGTGGCGTCGGCCACGTGGGTGAGGGCGGGCATGTCGACGGACACGAGGAGCGACTGGGCCGGGTCGTAACGGTACGCCTCACCTCCGACCACCACCCCTTTTGCTCCCTGCATCACGACGCACAGGGACGGCACGTACACGACGGCATGTTCCTCCGAAGGGGTGGAGGATCGGTACAGCCACAAGCCCGGCACGGCCGTCTCGTAGTCGCCGTCCTCCCCGGTGTGCCGCTCGACCGCCGATGCAAGTAATCTCACGTCATTCGTCGCTACTCGCTCACCCCCGTCGTTTTCCGATTCCCATTCCAGTTTACCCGTTCCGAATCCCATACGGCATGAGCTTCGGCCAAGTCGTGGAGGATCAGGCCAAAGTCCGGGACGATCGGGATAACGCCGCGCGAGGTACCGCGCTTACCATTCGGATGTTGACCAACCGAACCCGCCCGCCGACGGTCTGAGGCGAACGGGACAACTCATTTCCTCGAACGGTGCGACATGACGACGGCAACGAAGCTCGCCATCCCCCTCGGCATCGCGGCGGCCCTGACGGCCGGCACAATGCTGTTCACGGCCGCGACCGCTTCGCCGCCGACGGTGTCCACCAGCCAGCCGACCAAAGGAGGCCGCGACGTGCCGAACGGAGCCGACAACTTCTACAAGAGCGACGCGGTGACCGTCGAAACGGTCACCTTCAAGAACCAGTACCGGATGACCGTGGCCGGACACCTGTTCCTCCCGAAGGACCGGGCCAGGGACGCGAAGTTGCCTGCCGTCGTCGTCGGGCACCCGATGGGCGCGGTCAAGGAGCAGGGCGCGGACCTGTACGCCACCAAGATGGCCGAGCAGGGTTTCGCCGCCCTGTCTGTAGACCTGTCCTTCTGGGGCGAG
>DASXAN010000879.1:0-6948 GCA_036406755.1 Gemmataceae bacterium | reverse complement strand
CGCCAGGAACGGCCCCCGCGGCCCCTTCTTGACGATCATCTCCGACCCGCACTTCTCGCACTTGATGCCGGTCTTCACCGGCCGGATCGGGTTGCCGTTCGCGTCCACGTCCAGGGCGTTCTTGCACTTCGGGTAGCCGGTGCAGGCCAGGAACGGCCCCCGCCGGCCCTCCCGGATGACCATCGGGCTGCCGCACTTCTCGCACTTGTGCTCCGTCGGCTTGGCCGTCACCACCGGGGCACCGTCGGCCGACAGGTTCATCGTCGTCTTGCACTCCGGGTAGCCGGAGCAGCCGAGGAATTTGCCCCGCCGGCCCCACCGCTCGATCATCGGCTTGCCGCACGCCGGGCACTTGTGCTCGGTCTCGACCGGCTCCGGCCGCTCGGGCTCGCCCTCCCGCGGCTTGATGTACCGGCACGGCGGATCGTCCCGGTAGCCGGAACAGCCGATGAACGTGCCGCGAGTTTTCTTGCTGAACTGCTGCACCAGCGGCTTGCCGCACCGGGGGCACATCTCCCCCGTCTCCTGCCCCTTCAGCGCGCCCATCTGCGTCTTGGCCGCCTCCAGGGCCTGCGAGAACGGCCGCCAGAACTCGTCGAGCACGGCCGCGTGCTGCATCTTGCCGCTGGCGATGTCGTCAAGTTCCTCCTCGAAGTGGGACGTGAACTTCACGTCCATCACGTTCGGGAAGTGCTGCACCAAGAGGTCGGTGACCGTCTTGCCGATCTCGGTGGCGTAGAACCGCCGGTCCTTCTGCTCAACGTACCCGCGGTGCTGGATGGTCGAGATGATCGAGGCGTAGGTGCTGGGCCGGCCGATGCCCTCCTTCTCCAGCGCCTTGACCAGCGACGCCTCGTTGTACCGCGGCGGCGGCTCGGTGAAGTGCTGGCTGGCCGTCAGCTCCAGCCGGTCGAGGGCCTGCCCGACGGTCAGGTTCGGCAGCAGCGAATCCTCCCGCTTGTGGCCCGGCATGACGCGGAGGAAGCCGTCGAACTTCTGGATGCGGCCCTGGGCTTTGAAGACGCCGGTCCCGCTCCGCTCCGCGTCGCGGCCAACCGCTTCGACCTCGACGTTGGTCACGGCGAAGATGGCCGGCGTCATCTGGCTGGCGACGAAGCGGTTGTAGATGAGCGCGTACAGCCGCAGCTGGTCGCCGTGCAGGCCCAGCTGCTGCGCCCGCTGCGGCGTCACGGCCACGTCGGTCGGGCGGATGGCCTCGTGCGCCTCCTGGGCCGCCTTGCCGGAGGCGTAGTGGTTCGGCTTCTCCGGCAGGTAGCGGTCGCCGTAGTGCGACTGGATGTGGCCGCGGACCGCGGTCAGGGCGTCGGTCGAGACGCGGGTGCTGTCGGTCCGCATGTAGGTGATCAGCGCGACCTGGCCCTCGCCGCCCAGTTCCACGCCCTCGTACAGCTTCTGGGCCGTCTGCATCGTCCGGCTGGCACTGAAGTGCAGCCGTAGGCTGGCCTGCTGCTGCATGGTCGAGGTGGTGAACGGGGCCGACGGCCGCTGCGGCTGGTCCTTCTGCTCGATCTTGCGGACAGCATAGGCGGCCCGGTCGAGCGCGTCGGCGATCGTGCGGACCTGCTCCTCGTTGGCGGCGGCGAACTTCGCCCCGTTCCACTCCGCCAGCTCCGCCCGGAACGTCCCTTCGGGAATCTGAGCCGCCTGCGGCTTGGAGGCCTGCCCGTCCTGTGTTTCTTCCCCGTCCGCCGCGACCGGCGCCCCCTTCTTCTTCGCGTAGGTGATCGCGAACGGTTTCGGCTGGAGGTTGACCGTCCCCTGCGGCGACAGCAGCGCCGTCAGCTTCCAGTACTCCTCCGGCTTGAACGCCTCAATCTCCCGCTCCCGCTCGACGATCAGCCGCACGGCCACCGACTGCACCCGGCCGGCGCTCAAGCCCCTCGTCACCTTCTGCCCGAGCAGGTTGCTCAGCGGGTAGCCCACGACCCGGTCGAGGATGCGGCGGGCCTCCTGGGCCCGCACCAGGTGCGGGTCGATCTTGCCCGGGTGGCCCAGCGCCTGCTGCACCGCCCCCCGGGTGATCTCGTTGAACGCGATCCGGTACGTCCGCTCGTCCGGCAGCTTCAGCTCGTCCACGATGTGCCAGGCGATCGCCTCACCCTCGCGGTCCGGGTCGGACGCCAGGTAGATGTGGTCGGCCTTCGACGCCTCTTTCTTCAGCTCGGCGAGGATCTGCTTGGACGTCTTGCGGCGGAAGTTGCCCTTGCCGCCCTTGGACTTGTCGTCCTTGTCCTCGACGACGTAGGTCGGCACCCAGCCGTTCAGGTCCACGCCGGCGATCACCTCGCCGGGCCGTCGGCGGCGGGGCAGGTCGCGGACGTGGCCGTAACTGGCCAGCACCCGGAAGTTCGACCCCAGGTACTTGTTGATCGTCTTCGCCTTGGCCGGCGACTCGACGATCACCAGGTCGTACCCGCCCCCGCCCCCGGACTTGCGGCGCGGGGCGGTCTTCGCGACGGCGGTGGCGGGGGCCTTCTTCGCGGCCGGCTTCTTCGCCACCGGCTTGGCGCGGCTGGTCGTGGTCCGGGCGACGGCGTCGGTCGGTTGCTTCTTCCGTGCGGGCACGTCGGGTTCCCCAGGGACGAGGTGCGAAACCACAAGATTAGAAGCCGGAGCCGGACGGGTGATTCGGCCGCCCGCCCCGAGTCGTCACCGCCCATCATTCGCGGGGCGTCAAGGCGCGGTTGTTGCGGCCGGCGGAATCGCTACAATCGCTAAATTGGGGCGAGTCCGTCCGTCCACCCATACTATACGGCTGCGCAAGCCGTCAAGCCCCGTGGCGGCGGCGGCTGGGGGCCGCGTCGCCGTAAGTGAGGGACCGCAATGGCTTTCAACCCGTTCCACTCCTTCCGTAAGTACAACAAACTCATCTTCGCCGGCCTGACCATCCTGTGCATGGTGGTCTTCATCCTGTCCAGCGGCATGGGCCGCGGCGACTTCTTCTCGCAAATGACGGACTGGTTCGCCGGCCGCACCAGCCGCAACGCTTACGTCAGCCTCTACGGCAAGGATTATTCCGGCCGCGACATCGACGAGGTCGCGTTCCAGCGGCGGATGGCCAACGACTACATGGACGCCGCCGTCGGCGCCGCCCGGGCGGGGCTGGAGCGGCGGCTGGGCGAAATCCGCGAGCGGCTCGATCCCGACTCCCGCCGCCAGCTGGAGCGGTCGCTGGGCGAGCGGATGTACGCCCTGATGCTCGGCCAGGTGCAGCAGATCCCGGCCATTCAGTACGGTGCCCGCTTCCAGTTACAGCAGGCGGAGCAACAGAAGAAAACCGACCTGGCCCACGCCCTGGGCGCGCTGGTGAAGCTCCTGGACATGGACTTCACGCTGCTCGCCAACCGCCGGCCGGGGGAGCGGTTCTTCGGCCCGACCGACAAGCTCGACGACACCGTGAACTTCCTCGTCTGGCGGCAGCAGGCCGACCAGCTCGGCGTCCGGCTGACCAACGCCGACGTCAGCCAGATGATCCGGGACGAGACCCACGACGAGCTGACCGACAAGGATGCCGAGGCCATCGCCCGGATGATGCGGGAGCGGTTCAAGGCCGGGTTCTCCGAGGAGGCGCTGTACGCCGCGCTCGGCGCGGAGTTCCGGGCGCGGATCGCCCAGGTGGCGCTGACCGGCACGGCCACCGGCAGCGGCCGGCACACCCTCAGCGGCGTCCCGACCGTCCAGACGCCCGACGAGAGCTGGGACCTGTTCAAAGACGCCCGGACGACCGTCCGCGTCGGGATGATCGACGTGCCGGTGCAGGACTTCGTCGGCAAGGTGACGGCGACGCCGCCGGAGGACGAGCTGAAGAAGCTCTTCGACAAGCACAAGACCGAGGAGCCGGCCCCGGACCGCGAGGAGCCGGGGTTCAAGGACCCGCGGAAGGTCCAGGTGGCGTGGGTCGGGGCCGCCCCGGACATGCCGTACTACCAGGCCGCCGCCGACCGGGTGCTGGCCCTGGCCCCGGCGCTGCGGCTGCTCGGCAACACCAACCCGGCGTCGAAGCTCCTCGTGCCGCTACAGCTCGACGCCGAGTTGCTGGCCCAGGAGAAGGCGTTCCGCGACCGCGAGCAGCCGTGGACCAGCCCGGTGCCGCAGGTCCACGAATCCAGCACCCTGCGGGCGGAGAACATCGCCTCCCTGGTCGGCGCCACGATCGCCTCCGCCAATACGGGGGCCCCGGCGGTCCCGGCCGGCCTGATGGCACTCCAGGGCCGCGTGCTCGCGCAGGAGGCGAAGGACCGGGCGACAGTCGGGCTGGGGCTGATCGGCCTGGCCGCGGCCCCGGACCCGCTGGGCCTGTTCGGCGCCCCGGTCGCCGCCATGCCGAAGGTGACGCTCGGCCAGGTCCGCTCGCAGCTCACGGAGAAGGCCAAGACGGAACTGTTGACCGGCGGCCCGGCCGGGCGGTTCTCGCAGGGTACCGAGCCGATCGGGCTGATCGCCTCCGACCTGTACGCCTTCCGCGGCGAAGTGATGAAGCTCGGCCGGGAGAAGGGCAAGGACGCGGTCGAGAAGTACGTGGAGACGTTCGTCAAGGAGCGGGGCCTCCAGCACGGCCGTACGACCGAGCCGCGGGACCAGTACCACCTGGGCGACGACCCCGGCCTGGGGACGCTCAAGCAGGTGTACCAAAAGGGGCACGGCGGTCAGGACCTGCTCCTGCGGCGATTCGCCCCGGAGTTCTTCGCCGACCAGTCGCAGGCGGGGGTGCCGGACAAGGAGTTCATCCCGCACAAGTTCGTCACCGGCTGGGGCGACGACCGCCAGTTCTACTGGTGGCGGACGGAGGACGTGCCGGCCAGGACGCCGCCGTATGCGAAGGCCCGGCCGGAGGTGGTCGCGGCGTGGCAGAAGATTCAGGCCCGCGAGTTGGCGAAGAAGGAGGCCGACCGCATTCTGGAGGCGGTCAACAAGACCCCGCGGGAGGCGGCCAACCTGCGGGACGCGGCCGCCCAGAGCGGCGGCCGGGAGTACTTCGACCTGGGGCCGATGGCCCTGTGGATGCCGCAGCTGAACCCGACGGCGATGGGCGGCCTGAGCCGGACGTATAACACCGTCCAGCCGGGCATGACGCCGGACCAGATCGCCCAGGTGTACCACATCCCGGCCGACAAGGTCGCCTACCCGGACCCGGACATGGTCAAGAAGCTGTTGGACCTGCGGGAGAAGGCGAAGGGGGCGACGACCGTCGTCGGCGACAAGCCGAAGCAGCACTACTACGTCGCGACCCTGCTGGAGCGGACGGAGCCGGCCCAGGACGAGTTCCGCCGGGCGTACCAGGGGTCGATGGTGCGGGCGACCGAGGCCGACCCGCTCCTGGCGCTGTTGGCCCGCGGCCGGCCGGACGAGTACCGCAAGGCGATCCTCGAACAGCTCAAGACCGACGGCAAGCTGGTGATGCACGACGCCGCCCGAAAGCGCGAGGAGCGCAGCGAGTAAAATGGGGGGCCGCTTGCGGCTTAGCGGGCGCCCGCTAAGCCGCAAGCGGCACAAAATCATAGTTCCCGGACTCCGTCTTTGGAGAGGTCTCGATGGCCGACCCCCAAATCGATCTCAAGGCGCTGCTGGTCGAGCACGAGGACTGCGACGCCGGCACCGTCCAGAAGCTCCGCACTGGGCTGGCCCAGGGCGGCGGCCAGTTCCGCTCCTTGCGGGAGGTCACCGAGACGCTGGCCAAGCGGCTGGAGGCCGGCCAGGGCAACCCGAAGAAGTTGCACCTGAAGCTCGGCATCGCCTACTACTTCCTCGGGTACATGGAGCAGGCGGCCGAACACCTGCGGCACGCCGACACCGCGCTCGGGGCGTTCTACCTCGGCCGGGCCCTGGCCGCCCGTCAGGAGTACGACGACGCGCTGAAGGCGTTCGACAAGTCCGAGAAGCTCGGCTACACGGCCAGCACCGTCCGCCTCCAGAAGGCCGGCATCCACCTGCGGCAAGGCGACGCGGCCCACGCCCGGGACATCCTCAACCAGTCCAAGAAGGAAGGGTTGGAGAGCCACTCCGCCGAGTACCACTACCAGGTGGCCGGGCTGCACCAGATCGAGGGCGACCGGCCGACGGCCGTCAAGCACCTGGAGCGGGCCGTCGAACTGGACCCGGCCCACACCGGCGCGCTGTTCCAGCTCGGCTACGTCAACGACCTGGCCGGCAACGACGACGAGGCGATCGGCTACTACGAGCGGTGCCTGAAGCACCCGCCGGTCCACGTCGGGGCGGTCAACAACCTGGGCGTCCTCTACGAGGACAACGACAAGTACGACAAGGCGGTGGAGTGCTACGGCCGGCTGCTCAAGGCCGACCCGACCGACGACCGGGCGCGGCTGTTCTACAAGGACGCGCAGGCCTCGCTGACGATGTACTACAGCCCGGAGGACGAGTTCGACCGCGGCCGGTTCGCCCAGGTGCTGGAGGTGCCGGTCACCGACTTCGAACTGTCGGTGCGGGCCCGCAACTGCCTGAAGAAGATGAACATCAAGACGCTCGGCGACCTGACGCGGGTGACCGAGGCTCAGCTGCTGGCGAGCAAGAACTTCGGCGAGACGTCGCTGGCCGAGATCAACGAGATCATGCGGGCGAAGGGGCTGCGGCTGGGGCAGTCGCTGGAGCAGGGGGCGCTGTACGAACGGCGGGGCGGCTACCAGTCGGCGAACCTGACGGCCGAGGAGCAGGCGGTCCTGAACAAGCCGGTCAGCGAGCTGAACCTGTCGGTGCGGGCGCGGAAGTGCATGAACCGGCTGGGGATCAACACGCTCGGCGAGCTGGTCGGCCGGACGGCCGACGAGCTGCTGGAGGCGAAGAACTTCGGCATGACGTCGCTGACCGAGGTGCGGGACAAGCTCCAGCAATACGGGCTGAAACTGCGGGGGGATTAACCCGCGTTTAGCGGCGAGCCGGAGGCGAGCGCTATGCTCGCCTCCGGCTCGCCGC
>DASXAN010000878.1:0-4921 GCA_036406755.1 Gemmataceae bacterium | reverse complement strand
ATCTTGTCGTTCAGCGGGACGACCTTCATCGGTCTCTCTCCTTCGGTGTGACTACGGTCCAGCGGGTGTCGGTTGGTCGGGGTCGGCCGGCGGGCCGTACGTTCGGCCCAGGGCCCGGACCACGGTGTACAGCACGACGTTCTTGCTCACCGGCTTGGGGATGACGCTGTAGACGTGGGCCAGCAGCGCCTGCCGGATCAGGGCCGGCTCGGCGTCGGCCGTCACCAGGATGCACGGCAGCACGGCGTTCTCCTGGTGCATCAGCCGGATCGTCTCCAGCCCGGTCAGCCGCGGCATGCGGTAGTCCACCAGGACCAGGTGGACCGGCTCGCCGAGGATGACTTCCAGCGCCTCCTCGCCCGACGCGGCCAGGATGGTGCGATACCCCTGCGGGGCCACGATGTCCCGCAGGGCTTCGCGGCTGTCGCGGTCGTCGTCGGTGATCAGGATGGAGTATGGTCGTGTCGCCGTCATACCGCGATCCTCACCGGGCCGATCCGGTTCCTACGGCCAATCGCCGTGCGGCACGGTTCTTGGCGGACGTCCATTTCCACCACAGGCCCTGCCTTGGCAAAGCCCATGCCGCGACCCTGGCGGCGGCGGCGGACGTCGCTTAAACCATTATGGCACAGACGGATCGGCGAAGATTGTGCTGGGGAGGTCGGTTGTAAGTCCACGACGGGGACTGCCAGCTTGCGCCGGCGGGCTGTCAAGGTGGCAGGGGCCGTTTACGTTTCGCGCTCGGCTGTCGGGAGCGAAGCGTTAACACCCCGTTTACGTCACTTCCGGGCGGGGACCGTCCATAGCTTGTCCGGGTTGAAGTCGTCGTCGTCGAGCTTGACGTCGAGCTGGAACCGGTCGAAGCAGTAGAAATCGACCTCCCGCCCGGTCGGGTCGTACGTCAGGGACACAACCGGGAAGTGCGTCGCCGGGTCGAAGTACACCAGCCGCCGGCCGCCGTCGGGGATTTCCGGCTCGTGGTTCGGCGGGAACAGGCACTCGACCCCCTCCAGCGGCACCGGGTACTCCGGCCGCGCCACCCGCCCCAGGTACTTCACCGTCAGCCCCGACTCTCCGGCCCGCAACGCCTCGAGCAGCCGGCCGAACCGGGCGATCATGTTGCCGATGCCGGCCTCGGTGATCGGGTAGCGGCTGGCGGACCGGACCAGCAGCGAGTCGGCGGCGAGGTCCATCCGCTTGCCGGCCGGGGCGAACGGGATGTCGCCGGCGGCCGTCAGGACGTGCAGCTTGTCGTCACCCTGGCCCCGCACGTACACGACCTCGCGGCCCTTGCCCTCGTCGCCGAGCCACTTGAAGTGGACGCTGTACGGCTTCTCGCGGAACTTGAAGACGAGTACCTCTTCGGGCTTGGCCCGCCCCTGGACGACTTCTCGCCGCCGCAGCCGGGCGATGTAGCACGGCAGCTTGGCGTAGCCGGCGGCCGCGTCGCGGTACAGCCGGCGGAGCGGGTCGCTCTCGCCGGCCGGCGGCGGGGCAGGGGCGTCAGCCGGGGCCGGCGGCGCCTGGTGCGCGACCGGCTGCACGTCGTCGGCGGCGGCCTTGGGCGGCGTGTTGATTGCCAGCGCGGGGACGTTCGGCAGCGGCTTCGGCGGCGCCAGGTCGGACGTCTTGACCGGCGTGATCCGCCCGGTGACCTGGCCGGGGGCCGGGTCGCGCCGCCCGAACGGGGCGCAGCCGGCGGCGAAGAGGAGCAGACAGGCGACAATCCGAACCGCCGCGTCCGTGCGGTGGGGCATGCGCGATCCCTCGACGGCCCATAAACCGGTCGGAGCTTACCCGAACCGCCCCGCTTCGGGTAGCCCGGTTCGCCGCGACGCGGAGCATTTAGCCCCCGGTCATTGACCGGGGGCTAAGTACGCGCTCCGCTCCGCCAAGCCTCCGCGTCGCGGCTAACCTAAAGCGCCAACTCCCCCTCGACCGCCACCGTGTCGCGGAACTTCGCGTCTCCGATCAGGCACGGGTGCTTGTACTGCTCCGGCGGCCCGCCGGCCTTCGCCAGCCGGTCGCGGTCCCAGTTCGCCCACGCGCCCGGCGGCAGCCACAGCACCCGCACCGGCCCCAGCCGGCCGCTGGCCCGCTTGCCGCGGTACTCGTCGTTCGCCGCTGAGAGTGCGGAATCGAACGCCGGCAGCACCGCCCGCGCCGCCGGCTCCTCCCACGCCCCCCGTTCGACGAACAGGCCGTAGTACGGCTGCCGGTCGTCCCAGACCGGGGCGAGCGTGTACGCCGGCAGCGGCACGGCGGCTTGCCGGGTCACGTCGGCGAGCGCTTGCGTCACCTGGTACTCGGACAGCTTCTCCCCGGTCAGGCTGGCGAAGTGGTGGCCCTTGCCGAGGAACTCCAGCCGCGGCGTCCGCCCGTGGAACCCGGCGACGCGGACCAGGTCGTGGATGTGATAGCGGTACAGCCCCGCGGCCGTGGTCAGCAGGATGTAGTAGTGCTTGCCGTCCTCGAGTTCGTGCGCCCCCAGAACGGTCGGGCGTGGTGAATCACCGTCGGCCTCGGGAATGAACTCAAAGTAGTGTGTGGTCACGTCGAGGACGCCGGCCGGCGTGCCGTCGGCCAGCGGGATCGTCATCCGCCCTTCGCTGGCGACCAGGCCCAGGTCGCGGACAAACGTCTTACCGTAATACTGCTCCAGCTGCCGCAGATACGGGCCGACGCTGCCGCCGGTCCAGGTGCCGAGCAACATCCGGTCCGGCGGCCAGACGTCCCGCGGCCATAGCTCGCCGGTCTTCTCGGCGGTGCGGTCGAGCTGCCGGGCGCGGCGGGTGTACTTCTTCAGATACGGGGCGAGGTCGGCCCGGATCGCGTCCGGCAGGTTGAGCTTCGGGTTGAGCGTGCCGTCGCGGAGGTCGCGCAGCAGCGGTTCCTTCTCGTCGTTGAGCAGCCGTGCCAGGGCGGCGAGCGTGCTCGGGTTGGCGGCCGAGATCATGCCGACCGGCCGGCCGAGGCTCAGCCGCAGGGCGACGTAGTACTTGGCATGGGAGTCCTTGATCGGGTTGGCGGCCGCCGGCATGCAGTACAGGAACCGGATGAGCCGCTTCTGCGACCGCACCGCCAGCCCGGACAGGCTGCCGCAGGGGATGCCGGCCGGGGTGTGGAACTCCTCCGGGTCGCCGGCCATTTGCAGGATCGGCGCGCACGAAATCCGCTGGTGGTCGAGGAAGGCCCGCAGGCCCCACCGGTTCCAGCCGCGGCGGAAGTCGGTGAGGTACCGCGGCGTGATCGGGATCGTCTTGCGGGCGGCCGTCGTGCCGCTGGTCAGGGCGAACATCAGCACCCGGCCGTCGCTCAGGAGGGCGTCGATCTCGCCGTTGCGGACGCGGGCCAGGTAGGGCTCGAAGTAGTCGTACGGGGCGACCGGGAGTTGCCGGCGGAAGTCGGCGACGGAGCGGATGCGGTCGAAGCCGTGGTCGCGGCCGAAGGCGGTCGGCGTTTGGTCCGCGACGATGCGGGTCAGCAGCGCCTCCTGGACCTCCCGCGGCCGGCGGCAGGCGGCGTTGAACGTCCACAGCTTGACCCGGCTGGGGAAGCCGACGACCTTGCCGGCGGCCAGGATGAGCAGGCGCGGGATCATACGCAAGAAACTACAAATCCCAAGCACCAAATCCCAAACCCGGGGGGTGCCAATTTGTTTGGGATTTGGTGCTTGGGATTTGGGATTTCCGCGTCAGCGGAGGTTTCGCTCGCGGACTTTCGCCGCCGTCTGCCGGACCAGCCGCTCGTCGCGCGGCGTCAGCCCCGGCAGCGGGCAGCTCACCCGGCTGGACGTCGGCACGCCGAGGCAGTTGAGCGTCGCCTTGAGCCGGGCCTGCGGCTCGTAGTCCTGCATCGGCAGGCGGATGTCGTGGTCCTGGGTGAACATCACCTTCTTCCGGGCCATCTGCTCGGTCGTGAACCCGCCCCGGAACACCGGCGACAGCACGAACAGGTCCTTCTGCGCCTCCCGGGCCGCGTCGCGCCGGCCGTCGCACCAGAGCTTGTAGACGCACACCGTCTTATGCGGCAGCAGGACAGCCTCCGGGCACATCGCCCCGTGCCCGCCGGCGTCCATGAACTGCGTCAGGTTCAAGGCCGTGGCCGTGAAGTAGACCTTGCCGCAGCCCCTGGCGTGGGCGGCGACCGCCTCGAACTCCCGCAGGTCCAGCGTCGAGAATTTCACCCCGGCGACGTTCGGCAGCCGCACGACCGCGGCGATCTCGGCCGGCGACAGTTTCAGATCGGTGTCGGTGGGGTAGTGGTAGTAGAAGATCGGCAGCGGGGCGGACTCGGAGAGCGCCTGATAGAAGGCCAGCACCTGACAGCCGGAGGCGTGCGGGCAGCCCTTGTACTTGACGAGCACGGCCGCGGCCCCGGCCTCCTTCGCCTGGAGCATCTGGGCCCTGGCGCAGTCGAGGTCGCAGGTGTGGATGCCGACGAGGAACGGGACGCACCCGGCGACGGTGCGGGCCGTCACCGCCAGCACCTGCGCCCGCGCTTCCATTGATGCGCGTTCGCCCTCGCCGAGGCTGCCGAGCATGAGTACGCCGTGGACGCCGCCGGCCATCTCGTAGCGGAGCTGCGCCTCCAGCGACGCCTCGTCCACCGTGCCGTCGCAATTCCACGGCGTCAGGACGGTCGGGTAGACGCCGGCCCACGGCTGGCCGCAGGCGCACGCCGGGCACGCGGCTGGCGAGCGGGGTTGCGTAAGCGCCCCGAGGACGAGGGCAATGACGGCGGCCCAGAGCGGACGGAACATGGCGGACGGTCCCCCGACGCGCCCGGGTGTCGGGACGCTGTCGGATGACTTCGGCGTGTTGGCGGTGCGACTGAACGGAATGAAGAATCGGAATGGATCGCGGTCGTTCGTGCGGGCCGGCGGTGACGGTTGTAGGGTGGGGGGGGGGGGGGGGGGGGG
>DASXAN010000877.1:0-8425 GCA_036406755.1 Gemmataceae bacterium | reverse complement strand
GCGGCGAAATTCCTGGAGCAGTTCGCCGGCGGCCGGCCGTGTGCGCACCTGGACATCGCCGGCCCGGCGTGGGCCGAGCGCGAGAGCGCTTCCCTCGATGCCGGCGGGACGGGGTATGGGGTGCGAACGATCGTCGAGCTGGCGATGCGGTATGGCCAATCGTCACGCTGACCGCTGCCGTACCGGTGTCACTTCCATTTGCCCGACCGGTCATTTCTTGGTCGGCTGCCAGGGGCGTTCTTCAAGTCGGCGACGTTGCTCTTGAGCGCCTCCTCGTACAGCGGCCACAACGGCAACGGCCAGGCCCGCTCGCCGGCCCGCCGCGCCGCGGCCAGCACCTCGTCCGTCCACGTCTCGTCGTTGCCCATCAACCCCGCGACCGACGTCCCGAGCGCCACCATGCACGAGCCGGTCAGCGTCGCCAGGTCGAGCAGGTGACCGGCCCCCTGGTCGGTGGCGTAGTTCAGGGCGTCGGCGAGGATGACCCGGCCCTCGGCGTCCGTGTTCAGGATTTCCACCGTCTTGCCGCTGCGGCTTGTGAGGACGTCGCCGAGCTTCACCGCCCGTCCGGACGGCATGTTTTCGACCAGGGCCAGCACGCCAAGCAGGTTGACCGGCAACCGCAGCTCCGCCGCCGCGGCAATGGCGGCCAGTACGGCGGCTGCCCCGGCCATGTCGCACTTCATGTCCGACATTTGCTCGTTCGTCTTCAATGACAGCCCGCCGGAGTCGAACGTCACCCCCTTGCCCACCAGCCCGAGCGTCAGGCCGGCCGGGGCGTTGCGGTAGCGCAACACGACTAGGCGCGGCGGCCGGTCGGACCCCTGGGCGATCCCGAGCAGTGCGCCCATCCGCTCGGCCTTCAGCGCCGACTCGTCCAGCACGGCACATTCGATTCCGGCGCGCCCGGCAACCTCGCGGGCGCGGTCGGCGAAGCTCTCGGGGTACAGGTCGCACGGCGGCGTGTTGACCAGTTCGCGGGCCAGGGCGACAGCCCGGCCTTCCGTTGCCGCCCGTCGGGCGGCCGCGTCCAGGGCCGTCGCGTCGGTGCCGGCCGGGGCGACGAGCACGACTTCCGACGGCGCAAATCGCGTGGGTGTCGCCTTCCGCAGACCCGGGCCAATGCACCCCTGGACGACCCCACGCCGACGGCCAGGGCCGCATCGGCGACCGGCACATCATCCGGCAGCACGGCCGCGATCCGGGCGCATGACTTGCCGGTGGCGAGCCGGGCGGCGGCGGCGGCGGCATCGTGCATCACGCCCCGATCAATGGCGGACTGTTTGCCCAGTCCGGCGACCAGAACGCGACGGGCGGCGACGCCGGACGGCGTCAGCACGGCGACAGTTTCGTTCACCTTGCCCGTGATGTCGCCTCCCTGCCGCAGTCGTTCCAGTGCGCCGCCCAGGCGGGCGTCCATCGCCGTGGCAGTGGCCGAGAGCGCCTCACCTTCGGCGACGAAGACGATCAGCCAGTCGGCGTCCACGCCGGCCGGGTCAACGGTGAGGGCGATCAGGGGCGGAATGGTTGGCGTCATCGGTGTAAACGCTATGAGCCCGCAGACACTCGCGGGGCGGCCATGGGAGAGTCGATCGTATCAGCCGAACTGGGCTCTTGTTAGCGGCCAGCGGCAGGCCGGGCCTTCTCGAACTGCAGTGAGTCCTCCACGTCTTGCACGAGGGCGCGATCCATGTTCCGGAGGCGCTGGACGAACAACGTCGCCTCGGGCCTCGGGCAGGACAGGGCGTAGCGAACGATGGCGCGGCGGACCATCGGCGCGTCGTGCGTTTTCTTGCCGTACTGGGCCAGCACGTCGTCGGTCAGGTCCCACTCACGCCACTGCAGCAGGTCCTCAACCGCCAGATCGGCCAGGTCGCCTTGCGGCAACAGTGCGGCCATCGCCTGCAGCGCCCGCGGCCGGGCGGTCGCCGGCTGCGAGCGGTAGAAGAACCGGACCGTGCCGAGCGCGGCCAGGCGGCGGGCGAACGGCTGTTGCGGATCGGCCAGCAGTGCCAGCAACAGCCGCCAGCCGTCGTCCGGCCGGAGTTGCGTGTAACCTGCCAGGAGTCCGCCGTAGGCCCGACCGAGGCGGTCGTCCGGCTGGCGGAGCAGGCGGGCCAGCAGGTCGGCGTCAGCCGCCGTCCCGCAACCGCCGAGCAGGTAGGCGAACAGCGACAGGCGCTCCGGCGGCGTCTGCGGGTCGGTCAGCAGTTTGCGGAGCTTGCCCGGGTCGAGCTGCCGGGCCGCCCGGGCGATGTCGATGTCCCCGGTCCGCGCGAACTCGCGGAACGCGTCGCCGGCCACTTCGGGGTCGGGGTGGTCAAGGAACTTGGAATAGTAGCCGAGCAGACGCCCCGGGTCGGACGGGTTGATGGCAAGCGCCCCGGTGAGGTATTCGACGACCGCCGCCGACGCCGGACAACCCCGGTACGGGTCGAGTTTGCCGCGGGACACGTCGCAGAAGACGAGGAACCGCGGCGGGGCTTTTGGGTCCACCGGGACATAGCGCGGCAGTGTCAGCATCTTTCGGCCACCCAGGATCGGGTCGGACTTGATCACCCGCTCGACGGCCAGATCGGTCGCCGCCCCGTCCGGACTGGCGCCGGGGGCGGATGCGTTCAGCCGCGGGTTCGAGAGAGTGCCAAAGAGCACCAACCGGGCCGTGGTCGCATCCTCTCGGAGCGTCGGCGTGTTCGCCTTGGAATCGCACAGCGAACACGCCGCGCCCTGGGGCGGACCGAAACACATCACCGCGAGCATGCCGAGTGGCACGACGATCCGTCGGGGCATGATTGGCGTCCTTCCGTGGATCGGCCGGGCGATCGGATCACTTGCCGGGCTTGGCCGGGGCAGCTGGGGCGGCGGCCGTGGCGGCGGGCCGGGGCGATTCCAGGTTGAGGATCTCCTGCACCTCATCGAGCAGCTTGGCCGAGTCCTTGCGCCGCTCCGCCACAAACGCCGCGGCCTTCGGGCTGGCCGACGCCGGGCACGTCAGGGCGTACCGAAGGATGGCCCGGCGGATGATCGGCACGTTGTGCGACTCCTTGCCGTACAGTCCGAGCACCTTGTCGGCCACCTCCCAGCAGCCCCACTTCCGCAGGTCCTCGATCGCCAAGTCGGCGATGTCCTTCTGGTCGAGCAGGGCGACGACGGCCCCCGTCAGGTCCGCCGGCGGCACCAGGTCCGGCCGGAACTCGTGGAAGAACCGGGCGGCCCGGAGTGCGGCGTAGCGGACGCCGAAGTCGAGCTTTGCGTCCCGCATCAGTCCGGCGAGGAACGCCCAGCCATCCTTCGGCTGGAGCAGGACGTACCCGGCCATCATGCCGTCCATGCCACTGGTGAAGCGCCGCTGCGGGTCGTCGAGCAGGGTGCGGAGCAATTTGGCGTGCTCGGTCTTGCCGCAGTGGCCGAGCATCGACGCGTATAGCCCCAGCCGGGACGGCGGCGTGTTCGGGTCCTTCAGCCACCGCGCGATCGCGTCCGCCGGCAGCTTCTCCGCGACGGCCCGGTAGTCCTTGTAGTCGGCGAACCCGAACTCCTTGTAGGCATCCCCGGACACGGCGGGGTCCTTGTCCTCGAGGTAGTCGAAGAAGTACTTCAGCCGGGTCGTGGCGTCCTTGTCCTTGACCGCCAGCGCGCCCTTGAGGTAGGCGGCGATGCGGCTGTCGGCCTTGACCGCCTCGCCGCGGTACGGGTCGATTTGGCCCTTGTAAACATCGCAGAAGACGAGGAACTTGTAGTCCGGGTCCGGCGGCAGGTAGCGGGGCAGGGTGACGACCTTGCGGCCGGCCAGGATGGCGTGCGACTTGACGACCGTCTCGACCTCCAGGTCGGTCTGGCCGGCGAAGGAGTCCTTCGGGTCGAGCCGGGCGTTGGTCAGCTTGCCGAACAGGATGAGGCTGGCCTCGTTCGCGTCGGCGGTGAGGGTCTTGCCCTCGGCGGCGCAGAACGGGCAGCCGGCGGCGGGTTGGGCCGCCGCGAGGACGGCGCAGGCGACCAAGGTGCCGGCGAACGCGGCACGGCGGCTGAGCGGGGACATCCGGGTGACTCCTGGGACGCGGCGGGACGGTCCGAGCCTATTATGCGGACGAGTGCACGGGCGGGGCAAGCCGGAAGTCGGCGAGGTGAAGATAAAGTCAAATCAGAGTGGCGGCCGCGGCGCCGGGCGTTCACTGCGGACGCCGACCACTACCGAGCCGCCGAAGAACGGGCCGCCCCTTGGAAAAACGTGTGGAACCGGGCGGCCACGAGCTGCGAGTGCGTGACGAACGCCAAGTGGCCACAACGGGGGAGCAGTTCTCCATAACCGTCGGGCAGTCCGGCGGCCAACTCCTCCAGCGACGCCGGTGACACCAGCAGGTCGCGCTCCCCGGCCAGGACGCACGCCGGCACGGTCACCCGAGCCAGCTGCGGGCCGAGGTCGCACCGCTCCACCAGGTGCAGGCGGTGGGCCATGACGCTCTGGTCCGTTTGCCAGCACTGGCGGGTGACGAACTCGAACACGGGCCGGGCCTGCCGGCCCCCGAAGAGCAGGTTGAAGAACTGGTTGACGAACGGGCTGTTCGGCGGCAGTGGGTAGCCAGACAGGACGAGGCTGGCGATCCGCTGCACCAGCCCGCGCTCGTACCTCCCGCCCACACCCTGAACGCCGACCGCCTGGATGTGTCGGGGATAAGCGGCGGCGTATTCGAGCGCGAGCACGCCGCCAAACGAAACCCCGCAGACGATCGGCCGTTCCAAGCCGAACCAAGAGATGAACTCGCGCAGATCGTCAACGAGATCGCGGAGCCCGAACCGGCGGCGGAGCGCGAAGCAATCGTCTTCACCCCGCAGGTGGTAACTGATCACGTGATACCGCTTGGCCAGTTCACGGGCTAAGGGGCCGAGCAAGTCGAAGCCGCCGGCCAGACCCGGTACGAGAACGATCGGCTGACCGCCCCCCCATTCACAGAAGCGCGCGTTGTAGTGGAGCAGATCGGCCACACCGCTACGGCCGTCACTGGCGCGAAACGCTGCCGCACTGGCGGCCAGCCACTTCTCTGTTGCGATCACCGCCCGCCTCCTGATGGCCGCGTCACTGTGTCCACCGTGATGATGGTGCCACGAGCCAATGCAGGCCTCATACCGGCTGGCCGTCGCGCGTAAGGTCAGTTTTCCTAGTCGGCACAATCGGAAGAAACCATGAGCCCGACAGCGCTTACATGAGGCTTGGTTTGGAAGGCAATCGAAGTTAGGACTTGCGGATTGCCTCGAAAGTAGCGACAATCGGGCGCTTGCGGCGCTGAATGGCGAAGAATCGGCGCTCGTCTCGGCGCTGCTCATTTGCGTGATTCGTGTCTGACGTGAAGTCATCGTGCGTGTCTCAGTCATGACACCACTCACGAGGAAGCTAGTCATCGTGTGGTCGTGGTCCTGGCAAAAGGTCTTGATCCTGACCGTCGCGCTCGCCATGGGCGGGTTCGTCGTCGGCGTTTTCTGGCAAGTGCAGACGTTGCCGGAGATCGGGCTACACACCACCCTCCGCAACGTCGTCAATCGGGCTGACCCGGACTACCTTCGCACCGCTGACGGACTTCCCTCGGCCGAGCTGAAGGACGTGTTGAAGGAAGCCGCCTACGAGCAGATCGGTGACGAGCGCATCGAAACGTACCCGCAACGGCTCGACGCGATCAAGCGCCTGGACCGAAAGAACTTCGCCGAGGGCGACCGCTTGTCGCCGCGGGGCGGGGGCAACTACGTTCATTGGAACGACGCGGACTGGGTCCGCGTCCGCCTGCGAACGGCCGACTCCCCGCCGAACCCGGTGACCGTTTGGTGTCGGGTCGGCCGGCCGACTCCGGCGGCGCTCGTCCCGACGGTCGTCTGGTTCGCCCTGCAGCTGGCGGTGTTCGCCGTCGCCGGGTTCGTGTACTGGAAGCGGCCCGGCGACCGCCCGGCCCGCCAGTTCTTCATCATGACGGCGGTGTTCATCGCGGCATTCATGGGCGGCTACCACTGGTGGCGGCTGGTCTACGAGCCGCCGCTGCTGCTCGGCTTCATCATCAGCGCGGTCTTCCTGCCGGCGGTCAGCCTGCACTTCTACCTGCTCTTCCCGCGGCCCAAACCGGTGCTCGCGGCCCGCCCAGGACTGGTGCTCGGCCTGACGTACGGGATCGCGGCCGCCTTCGCGGCGGCCATCGTCGCCGGGTACGCTGTCGTACTCGCCCTGCACTCCGGCGGTGCCGCGGCCGGGCTGGTCAACGCCGCCGTCGCCCTGGTCCGCGGCACCGTCTTCGTCTACCTGATCGTGGCGCTCGCCCTTTACTCCGCGATCGTCTGGTGCCTGGCCGACAGCTTCCGCGCGGCCCGGGACGCCACTGAGCGGGACCAAGTGCGGTGGATTTTCTACGGATCGGTCCTGGCATCGGTGCCGCTGGTGTATGCGCTGTTCCTGGCCCTGTTCCGGCCCAGTGAGTTCGGCGGCGGGGCGGCGACGTGGCCGATGTTCGCCGCATCGGTCTGCTTCACCGGGTCGTTTGCCGTCAGCATCACCCGTTACCGGCTGCTGCAATTGGACCAGCTCATTAGCTCGGGGATGGCCTACTTCCTCGTCAGCGGCACGGCGGCGGCCGTGTACTACGCGCTGGTGTTCGCCGGCGCCCTCGTCATGGGCGAGCACGGCGCCGGTCCGTCGCTGCAGCAGGCGTTCTGGGTGAGCGGTGTGGCGCTTGTCATGACAGTGGGGCTGGACCTGGCCCGGTCCCGGCTGCGGCGAGCGCTGGATCGCCGCTTCCGCCGGGACAAGACGCAGCTCGACCACACCCTGCACCTGCTCGGCGAGGCCGTCGAGCAACTGGTGGAACCGCCGACGCTGGCCCGCCGCCTGCTCCGGGCCGCGGCCGACCTGCTCGGCGTCGCGACCGGGGCGGTGTACCTGCGGGACGGCGATCCGCCGACGTTCCGCGTGGCCGGTGGCGTCGGCCCGATACCGCCGGCCGCCGAGCTGCCGGCCGACAGCTCGCTGGTGACGGCGCTCGGCTCGGCCGAGACGATTCCGCCGCGGGCGGGGGCCGTGTCGTTCGACGCCCTGGCGCAGCTCCGCGCCGTCGGCGGTGCGGCGGCGGTCGCCCTGGCCCATGAGGGCGTCCTGCGGGCGGTGCTGGTCCTCGGCCCCAAGGCGGGGGGCGGCGACTACACGCGGGAGGACCTCGACCTGCTGGCCGCGTTCGCCCCGTTTACGGCCCTGGCCCTGGCCAGCGCCGAGGGCCACCGGACAATCGAGGCGCTCAACCGCGAGCTGCAAACCAAGGTCGAGAAGATCGGCGAGCAGCAGCGGCGGATCCTGGCCCTGCAGCAGCAGCTCACGACTCAGGCCAAGTTCGCGCTTTCCGCGGTCACGGCCAAACCGGCCGAGGAACCGGCCGAGCCGTTCGCCGACGGGATCGTCGGCGGCGGGGCGGCGCTGCGGCAGGTGCTCGGGCTGGCTCGGAAGGTGGCGGCCAGCCCGTCGGCCGTCCTGATCCGCGGCGAGAGCGGCACCGGGAAGGGCCTGCTGGCCAAGGCGATCCATGAGAACAGCCCGCGGGCCGGCCGACCGTTCGTCAAGGTCCACTGCGCGGCCCTGGCGCCGGGCCTGCTGGAGAGTGAGCTGTTCGGCCACGTCAAGGGGGCGTTCACGGGGGCCGTCCGGGATAAGGTCGGACGGTTCGAACTGGCCGACGGCGGCACCCTGTTCCTGGACGAGATCGGCGACATCACGGTGGACGTGCAGACGAAACTCCTGCGAGTGCTCCAAGAGAAGACCTTCGAGCGGGTCGGGTCGAGCGAGCCGGTGCAGGTGGACGTCCGGCTGGTGGCGGCGACGCACCAGAACCTGGAGCACCTGATCCGCCAGGGCAAGTTCCGCGAGGACCTGTACTACCGGCTTAACGTCATTACCCTGGCCGTCCCGCCGCTGCGCGACCGGCCGGAGGACGTGGCCGAACTGGCCCATCACTTCCTGAAGCTCTACGCCCAACGGTGCGGCAAGACGATCACCCAGGTTGACGACGACGCACTCGTCGCCTTGCGGGCCTACCGCTGGCCGGGCAACGTCCGGGAGCTGGAGAACGCGATCGAGCGGGCCGTCGTCGTCGCCGACGGGTCGATACTCACCACTGACGACCTGCCGACCGAGGTCCGTCGCGCGCCGGAGACGGACCTCCCGGTTGCCGCGCCGGCGGTCGCCCTCGACGGCGCCCGGTGGGGCGTGCGGGCGGAGCGCGACCTCCGCGACCGGCAGGAGCGGGAAGCACTGCTCCGCGCCCTGGCGACCGCCGGCGGCAACAAGGCCGAGGCCGCCCGCCTGCTCGCCATGGCCCGCAGCACGCTCGTCAGCCGGTTGAAGAAGCATGGACTGTTGACCGGAAAGTGGGACGGGTAGGGTGGGGGGGGGGGGGGGGGGGGG
>DASXAN010000876.1:0-21215 GCA_036406755.1 Gemmataceae bacterium | reverse complement strand
GGCCACTTCGCCCGGCTGCGGGCGCTGGCCACCGACCTGCTCCACGGCCGCGGCCTGCGGGCCCGCTTCCGCCTGCTGCGGTCGGCCGAGGCGCTGCGGCGGACCAAGTGACATGCCGGCCCCGCCGCTCTCGATCGTCATTCCCACCCACAACCGGGCCGACCTGCTCCGCCTTTGCCTGCGGTCCGTCGTCCGTCATGCGCCGCCAGACACCGAGATCATCGTCGCCGCCGACGGCTCACCCGGCGCGGCGGTCGGAGATGAGTTTCCCGGCGTGCGGCTGGTGCGGCTGCCGCGGCGGCGGGGGTTCTGCGGGGCGGCCAATGCCGGCATCGCGGCCGCCCGGGGCGAAATCGTCGAACTGCTGAACGACGATACGGAAGTGACGGCCGGCTGGGCCGCCGCGGCGCTGGCGTGCTTCGCCGACCCGCGGGTGGCGGCGGTCGCCCCGCTCGTGCTCGTGCACCCGGCGAGCGGGGTTGCGTTAGCGCCCCGAGTCTTCCACCAGTCCGCGACAGTTGTGCGCGCTCGGGGCGCTCACGCAACCCCGTTCGCCAAAACCATCATCGACAGCGCCGGCGACGGCTACGACCGCGGCGGGTTCGCCCGCAAGCTCGGCCACGGCGAACCGCTTACTGCCGACCACCGCCGCCGCGAAGTATTCGGGGCCAGCGGGTCGAGCGCCTTCTACCGCCGCGAACTGCTCCTCCGCGTCGGCGGCTTCCCCGAGTCGTTCGGCGCCTACTTCGAGGACGTGGACCTCGCCTTCCGCCTGCGCCGGGCCGGCGGCGTCATCATCTTCGAGCCGGGGTCGCGGGTCCTGCATCACGGCGGCTCATCGTATGGCCGGCCGAATCGGCGGCTCGTCGAACAGCAGTCGTGCAACGAGGAGCGGGTCTGGTGGCGCAACCTCCCGGGCCGGGATCTGGTCCGGTCGCTGCCGCGGCACTTGGCCGTGCTCGCCGCCAAGGCGGCCCGCCGGTGGCGGGAAGGGCTGCTGCTGCCGTGGGCGTGCGGCCGGTTGCGGGCCTGGTCCGAGGTCGTCGCGGACCGACGGCATCAGCGGCAGCTCGGCCGGCTCGGACCGTCGGCCGCGCTCGCCGACTGGCACGTCGCCCCACGGCCGTGGTGAGCTTGCCGCCGCCCGAATATCCCACAGAACAACTCTCTCACCGCCGCCGCGCCCCGGCTGCGGTCCGCCCGTCCGCTGACCCGTCAGGAGCCTGACATGGACAAGCTCGTCCGCGGCGTCCACCGGTTTCGCCGCCAGGTCTTCGAGCCGAACCGGGCCGTCTACGAGCGGCTGGCCGACGGCCAACAGCCGCACACCCTGTTTGTGACCTGTTCCGACTCCCGCCTGGACCCGGAGGCGATCACGCAGTCCCGGCCGGGGGACATCTTCGTCCTCCGCAACGCCGGCAACCTGGTGCCGCCGTTCGGGGCGGAGCGGGGCGGGGCGGCGGCGGCCGTCGAGTACGCCGTCGCCGGGCTGAAGGTGCGGCACGTCGTCGTCTGCGGCCACACCGGATGCGGGGCGATGCGGGCGCTGCTGGAGCCGGCCACGATCGCCGACCTGCCGGCGACGGCCCGGTGGCTGCAGCACGCCGAGGCCACCAAGCGGATCGTGGACGGCCGCAACGACCAGCCGACGTTCCAGGGGCGGTGGGACGAGACGGTCGAGGTCAACGTGCTAGTGCAGCTGGAGAACCTGCGGACGCACCCGGCCGTCGCCGCCGCCCTCGCCCACGGCCGGGTGCTACTGTACGGATGGGTGTTCGACCTGCGGACCGGTGAGGTCCGCAACTTCGACCCGACCCGCGGCGGGTTCGTGCCGTTGCCGGAGGTGCCGGAGGGCGAACCGCTCGTTCTGACGCCGGCGGTGGCCCCGCTCGTTGCCCCGCCGACCACTTGAGGGCCGGCCGGGCTTGCGGACCGGACCGGGACGCCGTTACACTACGTCGCCAGGACCGCACACCCGTTCACGGAGGAAGGCCCATGATCCGCGGCGTCCACACGATGTTCTATTCGTCCCAGCCGGAGGCCCTGCGGGCGTTCCTGCGGGACAAGCTCGGCTTCAACAGCTTCGACGTCGGCGGCGGCTGGCTCATCTTCGACCTGCCCGAGGCCGACATGGGCGTCCACCCGGCCGACGAGGACGAGGCCCCGTCCGGCACTCACGACGTCTCCTTCTACTGTGATGACGTCGAGAAAACCGTCGCCGAGTTGAAGGCCAAGGGCGTCGAGTTCACCGAGCCGGTGACCGACCGCGGCTACGGCCTGGTGACGCACTTCAAGGTGCCGGGCGGGTTCGCCGTGCAGCTCTACCAGCCGCGGTACGCCAAGCGGCCCCAGGCCGGCTGACCGCCATGCCGGACATCACCGACCCGCGGCTGCTGTACGCCAAGGGGTGCCTGTTCCTGGTGTGCGGCGGGCTGGCGTCGGCCCTGATCCTGGCCGACCAGCCGTCCCTCAAGACGGCGGCGCTGTTGGCCGTGGCGATCTGGTCGTTCGCCCGGGCCTACTACTTCGCCTTCTACGTCGTCGAACACTACGCCGACCCCGGCTACAAGTTCGCCGGCCTGTGGGCGTTCGTCCGCTACCTGTGGGCGAAGCGCCGCGGCCGGCCGCCGCAGTGACGCCGACCCGGCGGCCGAAGTACCCCGGCCGCCGGGTCGCAAGAAAAACGGCCGGCGGGTCGTGCGACCCGCCGGCCGGTTGCGTTGCTATTTCCGACGCTCAGCCTTTCGCCTCGCCCTCGCCGGCCGCGGCCGCGACCAGCTCCGGCTGCGGCTTTTCGCCGGTGGCCTCGAACGTCAGCTTCTTCTCGCCGTCCACCTCGCCGGTCTTGACCGTGATCGTGTCCTTGCCGGTGAATTCGCCGCGGAGCAGCTTCTCGGACAGCGGGTCCTCGAGCTGGTGCTCGATCGCCCGCCGCAGCGGCCGCGCCCCGAACTCCAGGCTCGTCCCCTTGTCGATCAGGAACTGCTTGGCCTCGTCGGTCATGACCAGCTTCAGCCCCTTCTCGGTCAGCCGCTTGGACACCTTCGACAGCTCGATGTCGATGATCGCCTTCAGGTCCTCGGGCTGGAGGCTGCGGAACACGATGATGTCGTCCACGCGGTTCAGGAACTCGGGGCGGAAGTTCCGCTCCATCTCCTGCTTGAGCATGGCCTTCATCTTCTCGTAGCTGGCGGCCGCGTCCTTCTTCTGGAACCCGAACGCGTCCCGGCCGACGATCTGCTCGGCCCCGATGTTCGTGGTCATGATCAGGATCGTGTTCTTGAAGTCGATCGTCCGACCCACGTTGTCGGTCAGGCGGCCTTCCTCCATGATCTGCAGCAGCATGTTCCACACGTCCGGGTGGGCCTTCTCGATTTCGTCGAGCAGGACCACGCTGTACGGCTTGCGGCGGATCTTCTCCGTCAACTGGCCGCCTTCCTCGTAGCCGATGTAGCCCGGAGGCGCACCGACCAGCCGGCTGACGTTGTGCTTCTCCATGTATTCGCTCATGTCGAGCTGCACGAGGTTGTTCTCGTCGCCGAACATGAACTTGGCGAGCTGCTTGGCCAGCAGCGTCTTCCCGACGCCGGTCGGCCCGGCGAAGATGAAGCTGCCGATCGGCCGCTTCGGGTCCTTCAGCCCGGCCCGGCTCTTGCGGACCGCCCGGGCGATGGCCACGATCGCCTCGTGCTGGCTGACGACCGCCTTGTGCAGCTCGTCCTCCATCTTCAGCAGCTTCTCGGTCTCGTCCGTGCTCATCGACTTGAGCGGCACGCCGGTCATCTTGGAGATGACCTCACGGATCACCTCGTCGTCAACGACCCCATCCTTGTCCTTCTGCTTCTCGCGCCACTCGCGCTCCTTGCGCTCCTTCTCCTTCTTGACCTTGTCGGCCTTGTCGCGGAGGTGGGCGGCCTTCTCGAAGTCCTGCTCGGCGACCGCGGCCTCCTTCTCCTGGTTGAGCTGCTCGATCTGGGCGTCGTACTCCTTCAGGTCCGGCGGCCGGGTCATGCCCTTGAGCCGGACGCGGGCCCCGGCCTCGTCGATCACGTCGATCGCCTTGTCCGGCAGGCACCGGCCGGAGATGTACCGGTCGGACAGTTCCACGGCACTGTCCAGCGCCTCGTCCTTGATCTGGACGCGGTGGTGGGCCTCATAGCGGTCGCGGAGCCCTTTCAGGATCTCGATCGTCTCGTCCTTGGACGGCGGGTTGACGATGATCTCCTGGAACCGGCGGGCCAGGGCGGCGTCCTTCTCGATGTACTTGCGGTACTCGTCGAGGGTGGTCGCCCCGATGCACTGGATCTCGCCGCGGGCCAGGGCGGGCTTGAGGACGTTGGAGGCGTCGATCGCCCCCTCGGCGCCGCCGGCCCCGACGAGGGTGTGCAGCTCGTCGATGAAGAGGATGGTGTTCTTGGCCCGGCGGACCTCGTTCATGACCGCCTTGATCCGCTCCTCGAACTGGCCGCGGTACTTCGTCCCGGCGACCATCATGGCCAGGTCGAGGACGACGATGCGGCGGTCGCGGAGCAGCTCCGGCACGTTGCTGTCGACGACCATCTGGGCGAGCCCCTCGACGATGGCCGTCTTGCCCACGCCGGCCTCACCCAGGAGCACGGGGTTATTCTTCGTACGGCGACTGAGCACCTGGATGACGCGCTCGATCTCGTTGGCCCGGCCGATGACGGGGTCGAGCTTGCCCTGGCGGGCCAACTCGGTCAGGTCACGGCCGAAGCTGTCGAGGGCGGGCGTCTTGGACTTGCCCTTGGAGGCGGTCCGCTCGCTCCCGCCCCCGCCGCCGCCGGATTCGCTTTCGTTCGGCATGTTATGACCCAGTAAGTTCAGGACCTCCTCGCGGACGTCCTCCAGCTTCAGGCCCAGGTTCATGAGCACCTGGGCCGCCACCCCCTCCTGCTCCCGCAACAGCCCAAGCAAGAGGTGCTCGGTCCCGACGTAGTTATGATTGAGGTTGCGGGCCTCCTCAATGGAGTACTCGATCACCTTCTTGGCCCGGGGCGTCTGGGGCAGCTTCCCCATCGTGACCATTTCCGACCCGGGCCCGGTCTGGACGATCTTCTCGACCTCGAGCCGAATCTTCCGCAGGTCGATGTCGAGGTTCTTGAGCACGTTGGCGGCCACCCCCGACCCCTCTTTGACGAGGCCGAGGAGGATGTGTTCCGTGCCGATGTACTCGTGGTTGAACCGCTGGGCCTCCTGGTTGGCCAGCTGCATCACCTTGCGGGCACGATCTGTAAAGCGTTCATACATCGAAGCCGTCTCCGACAGGCCCGCCCCCGCCGCCGCGCACGTGACGACCGGCAGGAGGGTCGAGCGGTGCCCTGGGAATTCGCTCCCCGGCCGCCGGGCGGCCGGGCCGGGTGCTGGGCACTGACCGGCGGGAGCGACTCCAGTCCATCATACGGACGGCGCGGCAAGGGTTCCAATGGGCGGCCGCGGGGAGAGGCGCCGCCGGCGCGCCCGACGCCAGTTGGATGCAACCGGCGCGGGAGCGGTTCATTCGCGCCGGCGCGTACTCCGGGTGAAAAACCAGGGCATCATAGTCGCCCGGCGGGGTCGGAATCAAGCCGGGTGCCGCTGGCCTCCGGCTCGCCGCTAAGCCTCCCCATCCGCGTGTAGCGGCGAGCCGGAGGCGAGCGGTGATTCCGCCCGATCCAGCGCCCGCCAGAACGCCTCGACCGGCCCCCGGCTGACGTCCGGCAACCGCCGCCGGGCGTACGCCAGCCGGGCGTACAGCCCCGTCAGCCGCCGGCCGGCGTCGGCCAGGTCGGGCACGCCCGCCGCCAGCCGGTCGCCGAACTCCAGCGGCGTCTCGTCCGGCCGCCGCGGCAGATCCTGCTCGAATGCCCACGCCTCCAGGGCCGCAAAGCTGTACCGCACCAACTCGTCCGGCGACCGCCCGGCCGCCGACCCGTCGGTGAACGGGTTGCGGAAGTCGGCGAACGGCCGCGGCCGCTCCTGAACCACCACCGATTCCACCACGTCTTCGGAATCAGGAGCCGATCCGCCGAACAGGGACCGCCACAGCGCGGCCAGGGCCTCCGCCAGCTTCCGCGCCCACTCGGACGCCCCACCCAGGTGCCGGGCCACGAACCACAGGACGACCAGCGCCAGGACGATCGCCAGAATAGTCAGCGTGATCCACTTGAGGATGTTAGCCAACGTACCGAGAACGCCGGGCGACGGGGGCGGGCTGGCGTCACGGCTGGTCGGGTCGGAGTCGCGGGGTCGGTCCGTCTCGTTCATCCGCCGGACGGCGTCGCCGGTCTTCGACTGGTTGCGGGATTGGCGGTCGTCGGCCCGGTCGCCGCCCGTCTTGCCGTCCTTCCCAGGGCCACCGCCGCCGTCCTTCGACTTGGCGTCGGACTGGCCCCGGCCGCCGGCCTTGTCGCCGCCCTGGCCCTCCGGCTTGCCAGTCTTGCCGGACTCCTTGCCGCCCGGCTGGCCCTTGCCGCCGGAGCCGTCCTTGGCGTTCTCGTCCTTGCCCTCGGCCCCGCCGCGGCCGTCGCCTTTGCCGGGCGAGTCGGATTTCATGGCGTACCGCGACGCGCCGCGCTCGCCGGACCCGACCGGCGTCAGCCGGACGAGCGGGTATTCGGCGTTCGGCCGGGGTAGGAACGTACCGGCGAGCAGGAACGCGGCGATCAGGGCGGCCCCGAGGCCCAGCCACAACCCGGTCATGGCGGCCGGCATCTGCAACCGCCGCTGCCGCAAGTAGCGGCGCAGGCCGAGCAAGGTGGTCGTCAACAACAGGCCGAGCCCGCTGGCGACGTAGACACTCATCAGCCAGAAGGCGTACCGGCGGCGGCCCTCATCGGCGGCCGGGATGAGCGCCTGGCCCAGGCCGAACAGGGGCAGGGCGGCGAGGGAGAAGTAGACGACCCAGCGGCCCATCGGGCGGGCCTGTTGTCTTGCTCCCCTCTCCCCTTGTGGGAGAGGGGTTGGGGGTGAGGGGGTCTGTTCCCCCTCACCCCCCCGGCCCCCCTCTCCCACAAGGGGAGAGGGGGGAGAACTTTGCAACTCCTCCCGAATCTCCTCCAGCAGCCCGCCGCCGGCGTCCTCGACCGTCTCGTCCACGAACGTGCAGTCCCACGTCAGCTTGTTCGCCGACCACAACACGATGGCGATGATGACGAGGTTGATGACCGGCCCGGCCGCCGGGGACACGGCCCCGCCGTCGACGTAGTCCACGAACCGCCACATTGCCAGGAACGTCACCACGCCCAGGGCTAGGCCGTAACCCCAGGCCCGGGCGGCGTCGAGCTGGATGGCGATGCGGCTGACCAGGACCGCCCCGAAGACGAAGAAGAACAGCGTCCACCGCAGCCGGTCGGCGTACTGGCCGGCGTAGAGGATGTCGAGCAGGAAGAAGGCGAGGCTGCCGACCACGCCCATCACCAGGGCCGGGCTGAGGGCGGTGACGACGTAGTCGGCCAGCGTCGGCGGCTCGCGGTCTTTAGCCACGGAAAGACCTCAGAAATAAACCACAGATGCACACGGATGAACACAGATAAGACAAGCCTGATTTGTTTTATCTATGTGCATCTGTGTGCATCTGTGGTTCATTTCTTTAAGAGAGTGCCATCGTGTACGGCGTCCGCGTCACTTCCGCCTGGCACAGCTCCGGCAGCGCGGCCTCGCCCGCCAGCGGCCGCACGTCACGGATGCCCTCCGCCGCCAAGAGGCCGTACGCCAGTTCCACCTCGTCCGACAGCGCCACCAGCACGACCGACACCGCATACCCTTGCCGCTTGAGCGCCCCGAGCGCCAGCGCCGTTTCCACCGGCACCGCCGGCAGCACGGCCAGCACGGTCGCGTCCCGCGGCAACCGCGGGGCCGCCTCGATCGCTAGCTGGGCCAGCGTCAGCCCGTCGTTCAGCTCGGCCCGGGCCAATGCCTCGCGGATGCGCTGGAACTGCTCCGCCCCGCGGCCGGTCGGCACGATCAACGGCCGGCGGTGCTCCTCCGGCACCCGCTGGTCCTCCGCCCGCACTGCCCGGGCCAGCCGGCGGTCGTCCTTGTCACTGGAATCCCGCTTCAGGGCCGCGCGGAAGTTCGTCGCCGACAGCCGCTCGGCCGCGTCCCCGGCGTTGGTCACCAGCCCGACCTGCTGGCCGAGTTGGCTGACGGCGTGGGCCAATGACGCGGCCGTCGTCGCCGCCAGGTCCGACCGGTGCGGCTCGCCGCGCGACGGGTAGCCGGCGCGGTGGAAGTCGAGCAGTAGCGTGGCGCCGGCGAGTGTCGAGGGGTCGTAGATCTTGCTATGCAGCCGGCCGGCCCGGGCCGTCGCCCGCCAGTGGATGCGGTTGAGCGGGTCGCCCGCCTCATACGGCCGGACGCCGGCGATCCGCGTCGGGTCCTCGTACAGCCGGTGGACCAGCCGCACGTCGCCGATCGGCCGCCGCGACGCCACATCGTACCCGAGCAGCGGCACGACCTTCGGGTACACCATCACGTACGCCGGCGGGGCGACGACGCGGTATCGGCGGTGCAGCCCGAACAGGTCGCCGCTCTCCAGCACCAGCGGGCCGACCTGGTAGAACCCGCGGTTGGCGCACTCGACCTTGTATCGCAGCGTGGTTTCCTGACCGGGCCGGAGCAGGCGGATTTGCAGCCGTTTACCTTTGACCCGCAGCCGCGGCGGTCGCTGCCGCAGCGCGTAGCCGGGCAGTTGGTCTTCGAGCAGCACCCACGGCAACGGCAGCCGGCCGGCGTTGCGGACCGTCACCTCGACTTCGATCCGTTCGCCGGCCTCGACCTCCTCCGCGGAGACGGTCCGTTCGGCCTCGATGTGGTGCAAGCCCTCGCGGGTCAGGAGGCGCGTGAGAAGGAGGACGCCGAGCAACACGTAGGCGGCGTACGCCAGCAGGCCCGACTGGATGACCAGGGCCACGGCGAGGACGGCCAGGACGCCGAGCAGCCAGCGGAGGGAGGACATCCCCTCCACTGTACCCGGCCGCGACCGCAACAACAAACGGGGTCACCGACGGCGGGCAGGGGGCCTGACGGTTCGGGTCACGCGGACGGCGACGACGTTCAACTCCGCCTGCTCGGCGGCGGCCGATTTGGCCGGCCGCTTCTTGGTCGGCCGCTTGCCGAGCCGCCGCTCGGCCGCCCGCAGTTCCACGGTCCGGTCCCACGCGTCGCGGACGGCCGGCTTGGCCTGCTGCCATGCCAGGCTCGAGTCGCTGCGGGCCGCCCGCCAGCCGCGGGCCAGCGACCGCACCACCGCCTCGAACGACTGCCCCTCGTGCCGCACGGCCGCGGCCCGGCCGTACTCGTAGGCCGGGCGGTAGAGGGCGTAGTCGGCCCCGCGGGGGACATACGGCCGGGACCGGTAGTTGGCCGCCCAGTAGGCATCATCGTCGGTCGGCTCGACGGCCTCGGCGACGCCCTTGCCGGCCAGCCCGCCGACCACGCCGCCGACGACCGCCCCGACCACGGCCCCGACCGGCCCGGCCACCAACCCGGCCGCGGCCCCGGCCGCGGCACCGCCGGCCGCCGTGCCCACGCCGACGCCCACCGGGTGGGCGCCGGTTTCGCCGCTGATCGGGTCCAGGTTCGCGTCCGGGGTGCGTACCGCCGTCTTCCGCGTCGCCATGGGGGCCTCCTTACCAGGCGGCCGATCCGAGTCCGGAAGGCGTGTCCGCAAAGGGTGTGCCGGCGGTCGCCGGGCCGGAAACGGCAACGACGGGGAGGAAACTGATTCCTCCCCGCCGCTCGGTGTCCCACGCCGACCCCGGCTCAGCGGCTGCCGGTGCCCTTGTTCCGCACGGCAACGTCGCCGTGCTGGTCCACCTTGAGCCGCTCCTTGCGGACCGTGCCGGAGACGCGCTCCGTGTCCCGGACCTTCCGCTTGCCGACCGTGACCTCTTCCGTCACCACCGGCGTCTTCTCGACACGGACCTTCTCCTTCTTGACCGGGATGCGGATTTCCTCGGCCCGGATGTCGGCGGCGGCCTTCCGGCCGCGGGCCGGGCGGCGTTCGATCACCACCTCCTCCCGCTCCACCGGCACGTCCAGGTGCTTCGTCTCCTTGACCACCTCCTTGCGGACCCGCACTTCGCCCGTCTGGACCGGCTGCTTGCGGACGTTGAGCTGCTCCTCCCGCATCTGCACCGTCCGGTCGAAGGCGTCGCGGACGGCCGGCATCGCCTGCTCCCAGGTCAGGCCGGACTCGCCGCCGGCCTTCCGCCAGCCGCGAGCCAGCGACGACTTCACATCGTCCCACGACTTGCCGGCGTGGGCCGCCGACGACTCCCACCCGTACCGGTAGGCCGGGCGGTAGTGGTCGTACTTTTCGCCCTTCGCCACGTAATCCCGCGACCTGTACTCCTTCTTCCAGTAGGCGTCCTCGGCGGTCGGGTCGATCGCCTCGGCGGCCGCGTCCCCGGCCAACCCGCCGACGACCCCGCCGATGACCGCCCCGGCCACGGCCCCGACCGGCCCGGCCAGCGCCCCGGCGGCCATGCCGGCCGCCGCCCCGCCCGCCGCCGTCCCGACCCCCACACCGACCGGGTGGAACCCGGGCGCGCCCGTCACCGGGTCGCGGTTCGGGCTGCCCGCCTTTTTCGTCACCGTCTTCCGCACTGCCATGGTGGCCTCCTCCACTGGGCGACGACCTCGACTATCCTGGCGGGCAGAGCAAAGACCGCGCCGCGGGAAACGGAAGCGGCGGGGAGGCCACGGGCCCGTCCCCGCCGCATCAGTGGTCTCATGCCGGCGCCGGCTCAGCGGCCGCCGGTGCCCTTGTTCTTCACGTCCACGTCGCCGTGCTCCTCGACCTTGAGTTGCTCCTTCTTCACCGTCCCGGCGACGTGCTCGGTGTCCTTGACCTTTCGCTTGCTCACGGACACCTCCTCGTTGACCACCGCCTCCTTCTCAACGTGCACCTTCTCTTCCTTGACGGGGATGCGAATCTCCTCCGCCTTGACGTCCCCGGCCGCGGCCCGGCCGCTGGCCGGCCGCCGTTCGACCACGACCTCCTCCCGCTCCACCGGCACGTCGATGTGCTTCTGCTCGGTGACCACCTCCTTGCGGACCGTGACCTCGCCGGTCTGGACGGGCGTCTTGGTCGCGTGCAGCCGCTCCTCCTTCAGTTGGACCGTCTGGCCGGCCGCCGCCGTGCGGGCCGGCGCCGCGGCGGCCGCCGTCGCGGTCGTCGTGGCCGCGGCCGACTTCGACGCCATGTCGTACGACCCGAACCGGCGGAGGATGGCGACCGCCTCGTCGTACCGGCCGTCCGCCTTGACCGTGACCAGCGTCCGGCCGGCCTTCACCTCGCCCTCGTAGTACCGGGCTTCCTCCTCGGGGATGCCCAGGCCGATCAGGGCCCCGGCGATGCCCGCGGCCACCGCCCCGGCGCCGGCGCTGGCCAGGACGGCCATGAGCGTGCCGCCGGCCACCACGCCCAGCGGCGGGAAGATGCCGGCGGCAATGCCCAGCGCCCAGGCGGCGCCGACGCCGGCCCCGGCGGCCGCACCGATCGCCGCCCCTTCGCCCGCCTTCGACCCGGTGTCCTTATGGACCGCCGCCGCGTGCTCGTCCGCCTTTTGCGCGATCACGCCGATCTGGTCGTCGCGGAACCCGCCGCGCTTCAACTCCGCCACGGCCCGCTGTGCTTCCGCCCGGTCGGCGAACACGCCGACCGCCGTGGTCCGATTCGTAACCGCCATGACTGCCTCCTGTGAATGCCCTCCAGACAATTCGCCCCGCGCTCGACTCGGCGGCGCGGGGTCGTCATTTCTGCGGAGAATTTTGGCAAAGGGCGTGCCGCCGTGCGGCCGACTGCCGGTGGGCGGTGCGAACGCGGACCCGCGCCGAGCGCTCCGACCCGCGATCGGGGAAGGTTGCAAGAGTCGAAAACGGGACGGCGGACCGTCAGTCGGCGAAGTGATCGACCGCGTCCGCTTGCCGCAACACCGGCACCGACACGTCCATGAGGATTTCGTTGAGTACCGCCGCCGGCGTCAGTTTCCGCAGCCGGCTCTCCGGCTTCAGGATGATGCGGTGCCCCAGCACCGGGTGGGCCATCCGCTTCACGTCGTCCGGCAGGACGTAGTTCCGCCCCTGGACGGCCGCCAGGGCCTGGGCCGTGCGGAACAGCGCGATCGACGCCCGCGGGCTGCCGCCCAGCGCCACGTCTTCGTGCTGCCGCGTCGCCGTCACCAGGTCGAGGACGTACTTGCGGACCTTGTCGTCCACGAACACCTCGCGGACCGCCTCCTGGGCGGCGGTCAACTCCGCGGCCGCCGCCACCGTGCCGATGTCGTCGATCGGGTGTGACTTCTGCAGCCGCTGGAGCATCTTCCCCTCCTCGTCGATGGCCGGGTAGCCGAGGCTGACGCGGATCAGGAAGCGGTCGAGTTGCGCCTCCGGCAGCGGGAAGGTGCCCTCGTGGTCCACCGGGTTTTGCGTGGCGATCACGAGGAACGGCGGCTTCAGGACGTACGTCTGGCCGTCCACCGTCACCCGCCGCTCGGCCATCGCCTCCAGGAGCGCCGACTGCGTCCGCGGCGTGGCCCGGTTGATCTCGTCGGCCAGGACGATCTGGGCGAAGATCGGCCCGGGGCGGAATTCGAACTCGGTCGTCTTCGGGTTGAACACGGACACGCCGGTGACGTCGGTCGGCAGCAGGTCCGGCGTACACTGGAGCCGCTTGAACGTGCAGCCGATGCTGCGGGCGAACGCCCGGGCGAGCATCGTCTTGGCCACGCCGGGCACGTCCTCGAGCAGGACGTGGCCCTCGCACAGCGCGGCCACGAGCGTCAGCGTGACCGGCTGCCGCTTGCCGAAGATGACCTTCTCGATGTTGGCGAGCAGCTTGTGGGCGACGGCGGCAACGTCGGTCTCGGCCATGACTTGCCCGGCAAATGAACGGAAGCCCGCGGGGTCGTCCCGCGGGCTTCCTCGACTATACCCGATCGGTCAACCGGCGGCCAACCGTCAGTCGTCGGACTTGTTGGTGGTCGTGGTCCGCACCCGCACGCGGGACCCGCCCGTATTGGAGAGCAGCCGCTTGACCGCGTCCCGGTGCTTCTCCGGCACGTCGCCGAGCTTCTTGTACGACTTCCGCTCCCCGTCGTCGTTGATCGTGATCGACTCGGGGGTCATCGTGCCGTCGCTGATCGTGCCGGTGAGGGTGATGGTGACGTCGCCCTCCACCTGCTTGGCGGTGAACTTGTCGTCGTTGACCGTGATCGACACGGTCCGGTTCGTCCGCGTTTCTTTCTTACCGCCCTCGTCGCCGCCCTCGGCCTTCGGGGCCTTCGGGGCCTTCGGCGCCTTGGGGGCCTTCGGCGTGGCGGGAGTGGGGGGAGGGGCGATGCGGAACTCGACCTTGCCCGGGAGCTTCTCAAGCTCCTTGAGCTTCTCGACGTCCTTGAATTCCTTGAGCTTTTCGAGGTCTTTGAACTGTTCGATCTCCTTGATCTGCGGGACGGCGAACTCGAGCTTCCCGCCCTCGCCGAACGGCACGACCTTGAACATGCCCTCGCCGCCGCCCTTGGCCTCGGGCAGCTTGATGCCGCTGATCTTCTCCTTGCGGCCCTTGCGGAGCACGACCGCCGACACCTCGTCGTCCGCCTTGATTTCTCGCACCAGCTTGACCAGCGCCCCGACGTCGCCCGGGACCGGCTTGCCGGCCAGCTCCAGGAGCACGTCGTTGGCCTTTAGCCCGGCCTTGGCGGCCGGCGAGTCCTTCGCCACGTTGACGATCACCACGCCCTGGTCCTTCGGCAGGTCGAGCTGGTCGGCCAGCGTCGGGCTGACTCGCTCCAGGTGCACCCCGAGGCGGCCCTGGCCGCCCCCGGCGAACGCCCGCACTTCCGGGTGGACCTGGACCCACATCTTGTGAGCGGCCTCCGCCTGTTTGCGGGCCTCGTCGCCCTGTTTGCGGGCCTCTTCGCCTTGCTTGCGGGCCTCGGCGGCCTGCTTGAGAGTCAGCTCGATGTGCTTCCGGGCTTCCGCGTGGGCCTTCTCCGCCGCCGCCTTCTCCTTGTCGACCTTGGCCCGCATCTCCTCGATCCGCTTCTTCAGCTCCTTGATCTGGTCGTCGCTCAGCTCCGACTTCAGGTCCTTCAGCGCCTTCTCGATCGCCTCGTTGTGTTGCTTCCGCCCGGCCTCGAGCTGGGCCCGGGCTTTCTCCACCGCCTTTTGGACTTCCTTGTGGACCTTGTCCATGTCGCCGTCGAACGGGACGACGATCGGCCCGCTGCCGGCGTCGATGACGATCACCCGCCGCTCGGACTTCTTCTCGGACTTCTTCTCGTCCTTCTTGCCGTCGTCGCCCTTCTTCTCGTCCTCGTCGGCCACGCGGACGGTGACGCGGACCGGTTGCTGGGCCAGGCGGAAGACGTCCCCGTCGCTGAGGACGATCGTCCCGCCGTCCGTCTGGACCGGGCGGACGATGAACACGTCCTTCTTCTCGTCGGCCTTCTTCTCGTCCGCGGGCGGCTCGGCCCGCACGCCCAGGCCGCCGGCCAGGACGGCGACGGCCAACAGCCCGCCAGCGGCCAGCAGCGACCGGCCGCGGGGCCAGGTCGGTTGCACTCGGGTCGGTGATTGCAGCAGCATTTGCACTCTCCGCAAGAGGTCGGATGAACTGCCCAAGCCGGTCGCCCCGAGCGGGGTGGCCTTCTCCCGGGCCAGACTCACGAGGAACTCGGCGTACTCGTCGGCCGCGGCCCCGGCCGCGGCGGCCGCGGCATCGGCCACGTACTCCTGGCACAGCCGCACCTGCCGTCGCACCCACCAGAACCAGGGCAGGTAGAAGTAGACGGCCTGGGCCAGCCCCAGGCCCCAGCTGGACCACGGGTCGCGCCGCCGCAGGTGGGTCAGCTCGTGAGCGAACACCCACCGCAACTCGGCGTCGCCGGCGTCGTCCATGCCGTCCGGCAGGAGCACGGCCGGCCGCCGCAGGCCGAAGCAGACCGGGGCCCGCAGCCGTCGGCTCAGCCGCAGCACCGGCAGCGGCCAGAGGGCGCCGGCCGCCATGGCCGTGAACAGCCGTCGCACCCGCGGGGCCGCCGGCCGGGCCTGCCGCAGCAGCCGCCCCAGCGCCCACTGGCCGAGCAGCCAGCGGGCCACCAGCCCGGCGGCGATCACCAGGTAGGTCAACGTCAGGGCCGCGGCGAGGTCGCGCCACTCCCACGCCGGGACGGCGGCCGACGGCGCCGCGGCGGCGGGGGGCGCGGTCAGTTCGAACGAACGGGCGGCCGCCGGGCCGGCGTCGTCCGGCTGGGACACCTGCACCCAGAACTCGTCCGGCGGGGCGGTCACCGGCTCGGCCGCGGACACGGCGGCGGCCGCCGGGGCGGCTGACCACGGCAGCGGCAGCCACGCCGGCAGCAGCCGCAGCACGGCCACGGCCAGGGCGGCGAGCACGGCCCATTCGCCCAGCCGCTGCTTCGCGGCCGGCTGCCGCGCCAGCCGCATCAGCCCGCACCCGGCCAGCAGGACCAGCCCGCCGCCCGCGGCCGTGCCGGCCCACCACGTCGCCGCCTGCCAGAGGATGTCGTGCATGGGGAGGCCTCCGGGCTTACCGGCCGGTGCGCTTGCGCCGCGCCTCGGCGATCAGGGTCTGCATCCGGTCCAACTCCTCCGGCGGGATCCGCTCGGCGTCCAGCAGGCTGGCGACCAGCTGCGACGCCGCCCCGTCGAACACCCGGTCCAGGAACCGGGCCGCCGACTGCTCCCGGCTGTAGAGCGGCGAGTAGATGAACGCCCGCCCCTCCAGCCGGCTCTTGACCAGCCCCTTCTTCTCCTCCATCAGCCGCAGCAGGGTTTGGACCGTGTTGTACGCCAGGTCCTTGCCCTCCGGTTGCTGGTCGAGCAAATGCCGGTAAACGGTCCGGACGCTGCTCGGCCCGTGCTCCCAGAGGACTTTCAGGATCTCCAGCTCGCGCCCGGTCGGCGCGCGGGTGTCGTCCACGGCGGCGTCCTCCCCCGAATGACTAAAGCCTAAAACTTTAGGTAATAGACCATGTGCGGCGGGCGGTGTCAAGCGAATTGCGATCGAAATGAGTGCATTGCCGCTTGCGGCTATGCGGGCCGGCCGCATAGCCGCAAGCGGCCGTTCGTCACCGCCGCCGGGCCCGCCACGGCATCGACCCGTCCGGCGGCTTGTACTCCCAGACGGTGTGCCCGGCCCGGTCCAGCTCCGCCGCGGCCGAGTTCGGCGACAGCCCGCTGGCCACCAGCGTGTTGCCGTTGGGCAGCCGCTGCACCGACGTCGGCCGCGGGAAGGCGGCCTGCCACACCGGCGGCCCGCCGCTGCCGTCGTACTCCGCCACCCCGTCCCGCTGCGTCACCAGGATGTGGTTATTCGGCAGCACGTCCAGCCCGCCGAACGAGTAGTACATCCGCCCGATCGGGAACGACTTGATCTCCTTGCCCTTCGCGTCCAGCCGCACGCACGTCCCGCCGGTCGTCACGTAGACGATCTCGCCGCTGCGGAGTTTCTCGGCGGCGGCGATGTCGGCCTGCTGGTTCCGCTGGTGGGAGAACACCTGCTGCTGGCGGGCGTCCAGCTCGACCAGCTGGTTGCGGCAGACGACGAACGTGTTGCCGTTGGGCAACCGCTGCACCCCGGTCGGCATGATGATCTGCTTGTTCCAGTACACCTTCTTGCCGGAGAAGTCCCGCTCGCTGACCTGGTGCGTGTTCTGCTCGCAGATCAGCACCCGGTCCCGCCCGACCACGACCGCGTCGGTCGGCATCTGCAAGCCTTCGATCTTCCACAGCTCTTTCTTGGCCGCGTCGATCTCGACGACCTTGCCGCCGCCGGTCCGCTCGCGGAGGACCAGCAGCGTGTGGCCGAGCATCGGCGGGGCGGCGTCCAGCTTGGCCAGGTCCACGGTTTCGCCGTTCTTGGCCCACCACTCCTGCCAGGCGTCCCGGCACCGCTGGCGGGAGGCGTCGTCGGCGCCGAGCGACGCCTTGGGGGCGCCCTCCCCGGCCAGGCGGACGAGCACGTCCTCGATCTTCCACCCGGACCCTTGCGGCAGCTCGGCGAGCAGGCCGATCATGGCCGGCATGGCTTTCTTATCCTTGGCGTGGGTGACCAAAGCCAGGGCGGTCCGCAACCGGACGTCGGCGTTGCCGTCGGCCAGGGCCTTGCGGCTGAGCTCGACGGCCGCCGGCAGGCCGGAGCGGGCCAGCGCCTCGGCGGCGGCCCCGCGCTTGAGCGGGTTGGGATCGTCCAGGGTTTGCCCGAGCAGAGGGTCGGGTTTGCCGTCGGTGACGGCCACGGCCGCCAGCGACTCGCGGACCTCGTCCGCGACGCCCTCGTCGTCGGCCGCGGGCAGGTAGTTGAGCAGTACGCCGACCGCACCGGCCGGCTTGCGGCGGGCGACGGCCCGGGCGGCCGCCGCCGACAGGGCGGTGGTCGGCACCCGTTCGATCTTTTGCAGGCACCGCTCGGCCCGGCGAGCGATCTCCACGTCCGGGTCGGCCGTGGCCGCGCGGAGCGGACCGATGGCGGCGATGCCGCAGGCGACGACCTCGGCGGAGGCCCGCTCGCGGACGGCGTAGGCCGGGTCGCCGAGCTGGCGGATGAGGGCGTCGATCCGTTGGCGGTCGGCGTCGGTGACGGTCCGCTGGCGGAAGTAGGCGAGCAGGGCGGGGCCGTCGGTGCCGATCTGGGCCTGTCTGAGCAGCTGGTCGTCGTCCGCGGGGGTGCCGGCCCCCGGGGCGGCCACGGCGGCCAGCGCCAGCACCAGGGCCGCCCCGCACACCCGCCGTCGCGCGCTCATAATCATGCCCCCCTGACCGCGATCCGCCGCGATTGTCATGATAACCACCGCCTCCCGAGGCGGCACGGGCCGGGAGCCGCTTGCGGCTATGCGGCCGCCGGCAGAGCCGCAAGCGGCTCCCGGGAGTGCCACCCGGCTGGTGAGCCGTTATCATGGGACTAGGCCCGTCTGCCCCGATACCCCGCGACCCGCCCCGATGCCGTCCCGACCCGTCACCCTGGCCATCGTCGCCTTCTGGCTCCTGACGGCCGGCTGGTTCGTCGCCCGCGACGTGCTGCCGCACTGGCGGACCGGCGACCCGCCGCCGTTCACCATCGAGTTCGCCGACGAGGCACTCAAGAACGTCTTCCAGCGGTGGACGGCGCTCCGCAACGGCGAGAAGATCGGCACCATCAAGACCGGGCAGGCCTACCAGGAGTCGGACGACACGTTCGAGCTGTCGGCCGCGGCCACCCAGGACGGGCTGCGGTTGGCGGCCTTCGGCCCGGTCACGATCACCGCCCGCGAGTTCCACGACCGGGTCCGGATCAACCGCGACGGCGAGCTGCGGGCCGTGGCCACCGACGCGACGCTGGCCCTCAACGGGGCCGGGCCGGAGATGGTCGGGCGGTTCCGGCTGTCGGCCGCGGTCCGCGGCGGCCGGCTCGAACGGCACGCCCTGTTCGAGGTCCCCGGGCTGGTCAAGTCCGAGCCGGTGCTGGAGCCGACCGACCCGCCGCGGGGCCGGGTGCTCAACCCGATGCACCCGGTGCCGCGGATCACCGGCCTGCGGCCCGGCCAGGAGTGGCGGCAGCCGCTGATCGACCCGCGGTCGGACCTGCTGCGGGCGGCGCTGACGCAGTTGGCCGGCGGCCGGCTGCCGGGCCTGCCGGACCCGCCGACGGAACTGGCCGCCCGCGTCCTGCCGGAGCCGGAAGTGGTGTCGTGGAACAGCGAGCAGCACGTATGCTACGTGATCGAGTACCGCGGCGGCGAGGACTACGTGGCCCACACCTGGGTCCGCGTCTCCGACGGCGCGGTGATGCGGCAGGAAGCCGACGCTCACGGGGAAACACTGGTCCTGCAAAGGGAGTAGGGTGGGTCGAACGAGCGGAGCGAGCGAGGCCCACCGAGGCGGAGATTGTCCCGGGGTCGGTGGGCCTCGGTCGCTCCGCTCCCTCGACCCACCCTACAAAATCATGATCGAGCTGGTCGAAGTCACGAAGCGCTACGGCACCAAGCTGGCAGTGGACCGGCTGACGCTGTCCGTCCCGGCCGGGGAGCTGTTCGCCTTCCTCGGCCCGAACGGGGCCGGCAAGACCACCACTATCAAGATGCTCTGCGGCCTGCTGTTCCCGACCGCCGGCGGCGTCCGCGTCGGCGGGTTCGACGTGTTCGCCGACGGCGACCGGGCCCGCCAGCTCATCGCCTTCGTCCCGGACACGCCGTACCTGTACGAGAAGCTGACCGGGCGGGAGTTCCTCCAGTTCATCGCCGACATGTACGGCATGCCGCGGGACCGCGGGCGGCAGCGGACCGAGGCCATGATCGCCACGTTCGGCCTGGCCCCGTTCGTGGACGACCTGACCGAGCGGTACTCCCACGGCATGCGGCAGCGGACCGTCTTCGCGTCGGCGCTACTGCACGAGCCGAAGGTGCTGATCGTGGACGAGCCGACGGTCGGCCTGGACCCGAAATCGATCCGGCTGTTGAAGGACCTGCTCCGCCAGCAGGCCGACGGCGGCACGACGGTGTTCCTGAGCACGCATTCGCTGGACATCGCCGAGGAGCTGGCCGACCGGATCGGGGTGGTGAACCGCGGCCGGCTGATCGGCTGCGGCACGCTCGACGCGCTGCGGAAGCAGGCCGACTCGCAGGGGACGCTGGAGGAAGTGTTTCTGAAGCTGACCGAGGAAGAGGCGACGGAACTGCCGGCGGTGGATGCGTAACGGTCACGGGAATCGGTGCTCGCATGACCCAGTCCGGTTTGTTCCAGTGGCTCCGTTGGCGGCTGGTCCGCAACGCCGGCCGGGTCATGGCCGGCACCGCCCGCATCCGCGCCGTCACCATCGTCCTGTGCAGCCTGTTCGTCGCCGGCACCGTGTTCCTCGGCGCCTACGAGGGGTTCGGCCTGCTGCACCACCAGCAGATCCCGTTCGCCGGCCGGATCGTCGGCACCCTGTTCGACTTCCTGTTCCTCGCCCTGGCCGTGCTGCTGGTCTTCTCCGGCGGGCTGATCCTCTACGGCAGCCTGTTCGCCGCCCCGGAGACGACGTTCCTGCTCAGCACCCCGGCCCGGGCCGACCAGGTGTTCGCCTACAAGTTCCAGGCCGCCGTCGCCTTCAGCTCCTGGGCGTTCCTGCTGCTGGGCATCCCGATTCTGGTCAGCTATGGGATGGTGTTCGCCGTGCCGTGGTTCTACTACGCGCTGCTGCCGGTGTTCTTCGTCGGCTTCCTGCTGGTGCCCGGGTCGGTCGGGGCCGTCGCCTGCTTCCTGATCGTCAACATCACCCCGCAGCGGCGCAAGCAGGTGCTGGCCGCGGCCGTCGTGCTGGTCGTCATCGGGGCGGTCTGGTGGACGTACGCCACGCTCAAGGAGGTCCGCAACCCGAAATCGAACCAGGACGCGTTGGCCTGGCTGGACGCCCGGTTCGCGTTCAGCCGGGCCCCGCTGATGCCCAGCCACTGGATGACCCGCGGCTTGCAGGCGGCGGCCCGCGGCGACTTCCGCGGCGCCGCCTACCCGCTGGCGCTGCTGTGGTCCAACGGGCTGATGCTCTACGTCGGGGCCGCCTACGCCGCCCGCCGCCTCTACCGCCGCGGGTTCAACCGCCTGGCCACCGGCGGGACGATCCGCAAGCGGTACGGGGCCACCCGCCTCGACCGCATCGCCGACCGGCTGCTGCGGCCGCTCGACCCGCAGACGCGGCTGCTCATCATCAAGGACTTCCGCACGTTCCGCCGCGACCCCGGCCAGTGGGCGCAGATCCTGATCTTCGCCGGGCTGATGCTCCTGTACTTCGCCAACTCGCCGCAGTTCTACCAGACCGACCGCGGCCGGGCGTTCCAGCACGTCATCAGCTTCACCAACCTGCTGGCCACGGCCATGCTCACCTGCGCGTACATGAGCCGGTTCATCTACCCCATGCTCAGCCTGGAGGGGCGGAAGTTCTGGATTCTCGGGTTGCTGCCGCTGCCGCGGGAGCGGCTGCTGTGGGGCAAGTTCGCGTTCGCGGCCGTCGGCGGGGTCCTGGTCGGTGGCGGGCTGGTGACGGTGAGCGACCTGCTGTTGGGAATGCCGGTCGAGGCGCTGGGGCTGCACCTGGCGGCGGCCGCGGTGGTGGCCGTGGGCCTGAGCGGGCTGAGCGTCGGGCTGGGGGCGGTGGTGCCGAACTTCCGCGAGACCGACCCGTCCCGGATCGCCGTCGGCTTCGGCGGGACGCTGAACCTGATCTCGGGGCTGAT
>DASXAN010000875.1:0-3163 GCA_036406755.1 Gemmataceae bacterium | reverse complement strand
CCCCCCCCCCCCCCCCCCCCCACCCTACTGAAGGAGCGGCCCGTGGCGGAGTTCTGGTCCTGGCTCGGGTCGCCGGAGGTCCTGGTCCTCGTCGGGTTCCACGTCTTCATCGCGGGCATGCTCGCCCTCGACCTGGGCGTGTTCCAGCGGCACGCCCACGCCGTCGGCATGAAGGAGGCCGCCGTCTGGAGCGCCGTCTGGGTCGCCCTGGCCTTGCTGTTCGCGGCCGCCATCTGGCAGTTCTGGGACGACTGGCACCCGGGCCAGTCGGGCCGCGGCGGGGTCAAGGCGGTCGAGTTCGTCACCGGCTACCTGATCGAAAAGTCCCTGTCCGTTGACAACCTGTTCGTCTTCCTGGTCATCTTCCGCTACTTCGCGGTGCCGCCGCACCTCCAGCACCGCGTCCTGTACTGGGGCATCCTCGGCGCGCTGATCATGCGGGCGTCCATGATCCTGGCCGGGGCGGCCCTCTTGGCTGCGTTCCACTGGATGGTCTACGTCTTCGGGGCGTTCCTGCTGTATACGGCCTACAAGATGCTGCGGTCGTCGGTCGAGGAGGACATCGACCCCGGCCGCAACCCGCTGCTCCGGCTGGCCCGCCGTGTTCTGCCGGTGGTGAGCGACTACGACTCGCCGCGGTTCTGGGTGAAGCGGGCAGGGCGGTGGTACGCCACCCCCCTGCCCCTCGTGCTGCTCGTTGTCGAGAGCACCGACGTGATGTTCGCCGTCGATTCCATCCCGGCCATCTTCGCCGTCACCAAGGACACGTTCATCGTCTACACGTCTAACGTCTTCGCCATCCTCGGCCTGCGGTCGCTGTTCTTCCTGCTGGCGGGCTTCTTGGGCATGTTCCGCTACCTGAGCACCGGTCTGGCCGTCGTGCTGGCGTTCGTCGGGCTGAAGATGATTGTCGAGGAGCCGCTGCACCCGTACCTCGAACACGCCGGCATCGGCCAGACCGGGCTGATCCTCATCTCACTCGGGGTAGTCGCCGGCATCCTGACGGCGGCGGTGGTCGCGTCGGTCATCGCCGGGCCGCGGGAGCCGCTGGAGCAGCCGCCGGAGGCGGCCGCGGAGGACACGGCCGCCGTCAGTGCCGACCCGGCGGCCCCGCCGCCGGGCGGCGAGCCGTGACGGGCGGTTGCTTGTCCCGTTGCCGCGGCCCCGGTATCCTCAGGCCATGCACCCGCCGACCGACTCCGACGACGCCGTGCACCGCGCCGCCGCCCTGCTACGGGAGGCCGGCCGGGTCGCTGTGCTAACCGGGGCCGGCGTGTCGGCCGAGAGCGGCATCCCCACGTTCCGCGACGCCGACGGGCTGTGGGAGGGGCACCCGGTCGAGCAGTTGGCCACGCCGAACGCATTCCGCCGCGACCCGGCATTGGTCTGGAAGTTCTACAACGCCCGCCGGGACAACCTCCGCCGCGTCGAGCCGAACCCCGGCCACCACGCCCTCGCCCGGCTGGAGGAACGGCGCGGCCCGGGCCGGGTGACGGTCGTGACGCAGAACGTGGACGGCCTGCACCGCCGGGCCGGCAGCAAGTCGGTGGTCGAGCTACACGGCAACCTGACCCGGACCCGCTGCACCGGCTGCGGCCGAACCGAGGACCGCGGCCTGGACCCGCTCGGCGAGTTGCCGACGTGCCCGCACTGCGGGGCGCTCGTGCGGCCGGACGTGGTCTGGTTCACCGAGCCACTCCCGGAGGAGGCCTGGCGGGCGGCCAGCCGGGCGGCGGAGGAGTGCGACTGCCTGCTGGTCGTCGGCACCAGCGCCGTCGTGTACCCGGCGGCCGGCCTGATCACGGCGGCCCGGACCTGCGGGGCGGCGGTCGTCGAGTTCAACGTGCAGCGGACCGCCGCCAGTCATCTGGCCGACGTCAACCTGTTCGGCCCGTCCGGGCAGACGCTGCCGGCGGTCGTGGACCGAGTTTTGGGAGGATAGGATGCCCGCACGACTGCTCGACGGCAAGGCGCTGGCGAAGACCATGCAGGCCGAGATCGCCGCCGCCGTGGGCGAGCGGGTCGCCGCCGGCCGGCCGCGGCCGGGACTGGCCACCGTCCTCGTCGGCGACGACCCGGCCAGCCACGTCTACGTCCGCAACAAGCGGAAGGCGTGCGAGACGGTCGGCATGGTGAGCGTCCACCACGAGATGCCGGCGGCCACGTCGCAGGCCGAGTTGCTCTCCGTCGTCGCCCAACTCAACGCCGACCCGGCCGTGCACGGCATCCTCGTGCAACTGCCGCTGCCCAAGCAGATCGAGGAGGCGGCGGTCGTCCGGGCCATCGCCCCCCGCAAGGACGTGGACGCCTTCCACCCGGAGACGGTCGGCCTGCTGACGACCGGCCACCCGCGGTTCCTGCCGTGCACGCCGCACGGCATCCAGCAGCTGCTCGTCCGCAACGGCATCGACGTGGCCGGCCAACACGTCGTGATCGTCGGCCGCAGTAACATCGTCGGCAAGCCGCTGGCGCTCCTGCTGATGCAGAAGTGGCCCGGCGGCAACGCGACGGTCACGGTCGCTCACACGGCCACCCGCGACCTGCCGGCCGTGACGCGGTCGGCCGACGTCGTCGTGGTCGCCATCGGCCGGGCGAAGTTCCTGACGGCCGACATGGTCCGGCCGGGGGCGGTGGTCGTGGACGTGGGCACCAACCGCGTGGACGGCAAGCTGTGCGGCGACGTGGACTTCGACGCCGTGTCGCAGGTGGCGGGGGCGATCACCCCGGTCCCCGGCGGCGTCGGGCCGATGACGATCACGATGCTGCTGCACAACACACTTCGCGCCGCGGAGGGTTAGCCGCGACGCGCAGCGGAGCGCTCCGCCGCGCGTCGCGGCTAACCGGTGAACCGGCTGGCGGTCTCCCCCGAATCGGTTATAATCCCGGCACCGATCAATTCCCGTCGGGGTACCCGCGAAGTCGGTCGCCCGGAGTTCGCCGGATGAATCTGAACCTGACGACGGCCACCCGGATCGGCCTGAACGTCCTCGCCCTGCTCGGCGGCATCGTCGCCCTGCGGCTGGGCGAGTCCATCTTCGTCCCGCTCGTCATCGCGCTGTTGCTGGCCACCATCCTTTGGCCGTCGGCCAACCGGCTCAACGCCTTCTATCGGCTGCCGTGGCCGATCGCGTGCTTCGGGGCCGTCATGGTGCTGGTCATCCTG
>DASXAN010000874.1:0-4131 GCA_036406755.1 Gemmataceae bacterium | reverse complement strand
GTGACTTGGCGACCACCTGGGACAACCTCGCCAACCGGCGGGCGATCGCCCACGACTGGTCGTCCAGCACCGACGCCCGCCGCCAGGCCCGGGACATCCTCACGCGCCTGGTCGCCGACCACCCGTACCGGTCGCTCTACCGCAACGACCTGGCCCGGGCGCAGTTCAACCTCGGTACGGCGGTGCTCCAGACCGGCCAGCCGCAGCCGGCCGCGGACGCGCTGCGGGAGGCGGTCAACGGCTGGGACCGGTTGCACGAGCTGCACCCGAGTGTCCGCGAGTACCACGTCAGCCTCGGCAACGCCCTGTTCGCCCTGTCTCAGGCAACGTGGTCGCTCGGCCACACCGCCGACGCCGACGCCGCGCTTGCCAAAGCGCGGGCCGTCCGGGCGGAGGTGGTCGAGCGGTATCCGTCGGTGCCGGAGCACGTCGCCGAGCTGGCCCGGTGCGACGCCGCCGCCGGCGACCGGCTGCTCCAGCGGGGTCAGCCGGCCGCGGCCGCCGACGCCTTCCGCAAGGCGGGGGACCGCGTCGAGCCGTTGGTCGAGAAGCACCCGGACCTGCCGCGGTACCGGTCTGATCTCGCCCGCTACCGGCAATACGCCGGTAAGGCGCTGACCGCGGCCGGTCAGTTCGAGCCGGCCCGGGTCGCCCTGGGCCGAGCGCTGGAGCTGTGGCAAGGTCTGCGAACGAACCCGACGGCCGGGGTAGAGGCACAGGTGCAGGCGGTCGACTGCCTCCGCGACCGCGGCGACCTGGAGCGGCGGGCGGGCGAGCCCGCCAAGGCGCTGGAGTGGTACGACAAGGCCATCCGCGACGGGGAGCCGCTGACACGGCGCGACCCGCCCGTGGCCGGCACCCGCGCCAAGGTGCGTGACGCCTGGGCGGGCAAGGCGGAGGCGCTGACGGCCCTCACCCGCTACGCCGATGCCCTGGCCGCGTGGGACCAAGCCCTCACCCTGGACGACGGCAGTCAGCAGGCGTGGCTGAAGCTGTACCGGCTGACCACTCTGGCCCGGACCAATGAGTACGAGCAGGCTTTGATCGAAGTCGATCCGCTGGCCGTGCAGGCCCGGGCGAGCGGGCCGGCCCTGTGGCACGTTGTCCGCGTTTACGCGCTGGCGGCTCGGACCGCCGCGGCCGACACGAAGCTGCCGCAAGCCGACCGCGACCGCCGGGCCGCGGACGCGGCCGAGCGGGCCGTCGAGAACCTGCGGCTGGCCCAGTCGAAGGGATACTTCGCATCCCCCGCCGCGCGCGATGACTTGGCCCGAAACACCGACCTCAACGCCCTCCGCAGTCGCCCCGACTTCAAGAAGCTGCTGGACGACGTCAACGCAGCCAACCCGCCGGCTCGCACGGACGCGCCGGGACACCCCTTGCCGTCGGGCCTGCGAGACGGAACAATCGCCCCTGGCGGTCCGCGGCGGTAACACCAGAACCCACCAACCCCCCTCACCCACCGGAGGCGGCCATGCGACGAGCGACGTGGGGCGCGGCCCTGGCGGCAGTAGTTGTCCTGACAACTGCGCGAGCGGCGGACAACCAGCTTACGCCGCAAGAGCAAGGCCAGGGCTGGCAGTTACTGTTCGCCGGCAACGACGTGTCCGGTTGGGCGACGAAGGCCGGCAAGCCGCTGCCAGGCACGGCGATTCAAGACGGCACCCTGAACCCGCACATGCAGCCGCGGGCCGGCATGGTCTACGCCAAGGGGCAGTACGCCGACTTCGTCCTGAGCTGTGACTACAAGATGAGCAAGGGGTGCAACAGCGGCATCTTCGTCCGCGTCGGCGACCCGAAGAACGAGGTGCAGACCGGACTGGAAATCCAGGTGTTTGACTCGGCCGGCAAGGCGACGCCCGACAAACACGACTGCGGCGCCCTCTACGACGTTCTGGCCCCGAGCAGGAACGTAGCGAAGCCGGCGGGTGAATGGAACCATTGCGAAATCACCGCGGACAAGAATGTCATCAAGGTCGTGCTCAACGGCGAGGAGGTCATCAGCGCCGACCTCGACAAGTACACCGTGGCAGGCAAGAACCTGGACGGCGGCAAGAACAAGTACAAGAAGGCCATCAAAGACTTCCCCCGTGAAGGGCTGGTCGGATTGCAGGACCACGGGCACGACTGCTGGTTCAAGAACATCAAGATCAAGGTGCTGAAGTGAACCGTCCCGTCCGCGCCCTAGCCGTGCTGGCCGCACTGTGCGGCGTCGCGCCGGCCCATGCCGCCAAGCTCATCCTCGTCGCCGCCGACACGCCGGCGGGCGGGGCCGTCGCCCTCCCCGGCCTGAAGGCGCCATTCGCCGTCGACTTCGACCGGGCGGGCGCGACCTACATCGCCGACATGACTGGCAACCGCGTCTGGAGGATCGACCCGGCCGGCACGGCGTCGGTCCTGGCCGGCACCGGCGAGAAGGGCGACGCCGGCGACGGCGGCCCGGCGGCGAAGGCGCAGCTGAACGGCCCGCACAGCCTCGCCGTGACGTCCGACGGCAACGTACTCGTGGCCGACACGTGGAACAACCGGATTCGCAAGATCGACGGCCGCACCGGCGTCATCACCGCGTTCGCCGGGACGGGCAAGAAGGGGTTCGCCGGCGATGGCGGCCCGGCGGCCAGGGCCGAATTCGGCGGCGTCTACTGCATCACCGTCACGCCCGGCGGCAAGGCGCTGCTGGTCGCCGACCTCGACAACCGCCGCGTCCGCGCGATCGACCTGGCGGGCGGCGTCGTTCGGACGGTGGCCGGCAACGGCAAGAAGGGCGTACCTGAGAACGGGGCCGTGGCTACCGAGGCGCCGCTAACGGACCCGCGGGCGGTCACGGCCGACGCCGCCGGCAACGCATACGTCCTCGAACGGTCCGGCCACGCCCTGCGGGTCGTTAGCCCGGACGGCCGCATCACGACGGTCGTGGGCACCGGCAAGGCCGGCTTGTCCGGCGACGGCGGCGAAGCCCGGTCGGCGGCGCTCAACGGCCCGAAGCACGTATGCGTGGATCGTGACGGCAGCGTGCTCATCGCTGACACCGAGAACCACTGCATCCGGCGTTACCTGCCACGGGAGGGCCGGATCGTCCGCGTCGCCGGCACCGGCAAGAAGGGCACGGCCGGAATCGGCGGCCCGCCGGAGGCCGCGGAGCTGAGCCAACCGCACGGCGTCACCGTCGGCCGCGACGGCACGATCTACATCTGCGACAGCACCAACAAGCGCGTGGTGAAGGTCGTGCCGTGACCGGGCACTCACGCGCCGGCACTCGGTCCGAACTGCTCCCAGAAGTACTTCGCCGCCAGCCCGAAGCCGATCACGATCACCGTCCACCGCACCAGCGGTCGCGGCAGCCGCCGGCCGAAGTGCGCCCCGAAGTAGCCGCCGACGACCGCCGCCGCCGCCATCACCGCCGCAATCGGCCAGATGACCTTGCCCTCGACCGCGAACACCACTACCGAGAGCGCGTTGATGCACGCCGCCAGCACCGTCTTGACGGCGTTCATCTCGTGAATGTCAGCGACGCCCATCAGGCCCAGGGCGCTGAGCATCAAGATGCCGATGCCGGCCCCAAAGTATCCGCCGTAGACGGCGATCAGGAACTGGCCCACGATGAGCCCGGCGTAGGCCGCCGTCGAGCGATTGTGCGGGTCGGGCGGGCCGGCCGGTCGCCACCGCAGCGACAGCTTGAGCAGCGTCGGTTGCAATGCGAACAGGACCGTCGCTGAGAGAATGAGCCACGGCACGGCCACGGCGAAATACCACGGCGGCAAACGGGTGACCAGTAGCGTGCCCAGCAGGCCGCCGATCAGGCTGGGCAACACGAGTAGCCACGGCCAGCGGCCGACGGTCCGCAGCTCGCGGCGGTACCCCCACGCCCCGGCCACCGAGCCGGGCAATAACGCCGTCGTGCTGGTGCCGTTGGCGAGGACGGCCGCCAGGTCGGTCGCCCCGCCGGTCATCGGCCGCAGGGCCGTGAACAGGCTCGGGAACGTGAGCAGCGTCCCGCCGCCAGCCAGGGCGTTGACGACGCCGGCCGCCAGCGACGACAGGACGAGCAGGGCGAGCGTGGAATACGAGTCAGGCATTCGCCGACGGCCACCTCTTTTGCGTAGTGGGGTGGGGGGGGGGGGGGGGGGGGGG
>DASXAN010000873.1:0-4681 GCA_036406755.1 Gemmataceae bacterium | reverse complement strand
GCTCCGCTCCCTCGACCCACCCTACGCCAAACTCACGACCTTGCCCGTGTCCGCCGCGTCGCGGGCCTTCAGCACGACCTCGGTGATCGAGAAGCACTCCTCCGCCGGGATGGGAGACGGCTTGCCGTCTTGCACCGCCTTCCAGAACGCCACGAACAGGTTCGGCACCTTCTCCGGCTCGACCTCGTACGGCTTCTGCTTGGCGGTGATCAGCATCACCTTCGGGTTGTCCTGCCGCATCTCGATGACGCCCTCGGTGCCGGCGATCCGCAGCCGGTCGTCGCCGTGCGTTTCGGTCGTCGCCGGCCGCAGGTAGTCCAGCCGGGCCGTCGCCGACCCGCCGTTGGCCAGCCGCAGCAGCACCGACGCCTGGCTCTCCGTCTCGCCCATCACGTCCCGGTGGCCCTGCGTGCCGTGGAACGCGGCCACCTGCGTGAACTCCTGCCCGCCGACCCAGCGGATCAGGTCCAGGGCGTGGATGCCGATGTAGGGGATGATGCCGCCGAGCTTGGCCCGGGTGCGGAACCACTCCTGGCGCTTCTCCAGCCGGTATGACTTCTGGGCCGACGCCTGGGCCGGCTCGCCGATCACGCCCTCGCGGATCAGCCGCCGGGCGGTCGGGTACTTCGGCTCGTGCCGCATGGTCAGGAGCATCGTCAGCCGGCCCTTCGCGTTGGCCCACGCCTCACGGACGTGCTTGAGATCGGGCAGCGTGGTGGTCAACGGCTTCTCGGCGACGACGTGGACGCCGAGTTTGGCCAGGGCGATCAGCTGCTCGGCCCGGGCGGCGTTCTCGTCGCAGACCAGGCACACGTCCATCTGGGTGTGGTCGAGCAGCCGCCGCCAGTCCTCGAAGTGGGTGGCGTTCTTGGCCTGCGGGTCGCGCTTCTTGAGCCGCTCGACCTCCTTGGCGTCCGTCTCGGCGATGCCGACGACCTCCCAGCCGCCGAGCTGCTTCATGCCGGAGAGGACGACGGACTGGTGGCCCTTCAGGCCGATCAGACCGAGTTTCATGGGTGATTCCCTCGGCGGGCGGCGCTCCGAGTTTGGCACCGTGGGCGGGGAAACGAAAGTGTCGGCGACCGCCGCTTGCGGCTGTGCGAGCCACCGCCCGCATAGCCGCTAGCGGCTACGCCAGGTGCTTGTCAAAAAACCCCGTCACCCGCCGCCGGTACTCGTCGCCGGCCACCTGCAGCGCCTGGTTGTGCTTGGCCCCATCGACGACCCACAGCTCCTTCGGCCGGCGGGCGTACCGGAACAGGTCCTGCGTCATCGTCGGCTTGATGTACGTGTCCGCCCCGCCGTGGATCATCAGCAGCGGCCGCGGCGCCAGCCGGCCGATCAGCCGCTCGATGTCGAGGTAAGTGACGCCCCGCTCCCGGCCGACCTTCTTGACCCCGACCCGGGCGATCAGCCCGTAGTACCAACCCCCCAGCAGGCCGTGCAGCGGGTACTGGCGGTCGTAGATGGCGAACCAGTACCGCATGTACGGGACCATCGTCGTGTAGTGGGCGAACGCCCCGTCGGTGACGGCGCAGCGGACGTACGAGTCCGAGGCGGCGACCGCCAGCCCGGCGTTGGCCCCCTTGCTGAACCCGTACAGGCCGACGCCCCGCGGGTCGGCGTCCGGCCGCTGCTTCAGGTACTCGACGGCGGCCCGGCAGTCGGCCACCTCGCGGTCCGTCACCCACTGGAGCGGCTCGAACCCGGCTTCGTGGTCGCTGTCGCCCTGGTTCCGCGGCTCCCAGGTGAACACGTCGTACCCGGCCGATCGCAGGTAATCGACGTACGGCCCGCACGCCCAGCGGTTCGAGCCGAACTCCAGGCCGAACAGGACGACGCCCTTGCGGCGGTCGGCGGTGTGCTTGAGGTAGCAGCCGCGGAGCTTCACGCCGCCGGCGCCGGCGAGCGTGACCTCCTCGGCGTCGGCGGTCGGCTGGCCGCGGGGGATGACGAACAGCGGCTTCTCGAGGAAGATGCGGACGAGGTTGTGCAGGTAGTGCTTGCGCAGCCAGTAGTGCAGCCAGGTCAGGAGGGCCGCCAGCCCCAGCGGCAGGACGAGCATCAGGGCGACGCCGAGGACGACCCACCACACGGGATGACTCTCCTCCGGCCTGGAGCGGGGCCGCTTGCGGCCATGCGAGCAGCCGCCCGCATAGCCGCAAGCGGCGGTGCCCCCCAGCTCCGCCAGGGGAGCGGGGGTCGGGGAGCAGCCGGGTGGTGGTTAGTTATTGAACCGCGACACGATGAGCGAGATGTTCTGCCCGCCGAACCCGAAGGCGTTCGTCAGGGCGTGGTCCACCTTCGCCTCCCGGGCCGTGTTCGGCACGTAGTCCAGGTCGCAGTCCGGGTCCGGCGTCTCGTAGTTGATCGTCGGGTGGACGACGCCCTTGCGGATCGTCTGGATCGTCAGGATCAGCCCGGCCACGCCGGCGGCCGCGATCAGGTGGCCCATCAGGCTCTTGCTCGCCGAGATCGGCAGCTGGTACGCCCGCTCGCCGAACACCTTCTTGATCGCCAGCGTCTCGGTCCGGTCGTTGACCTGGGTGCTGGTGCCGTGGGCGTTGACGTAGCCGATCTGCTCCGGGGATAAGCCACTATCCTGGATCGCCGCCTTCATGCACGCGATCGCCCCGCGGCCCTCGTCGTGGCTGTCGGTGACGCGGAAGGCGTCGCCGGTCGAGCCGTAGCCGACCACCTCGGCGTAGATCGGGGCGCCGCGCTTCCTCGCGTGCTCCAGCTCCTCCAGCACGACCATGCCGGACCCCTCGCCGAGGACGAACCCGTCGCGGTTCTTATCGAACGGCCGGCTGGCCTTCGCCGGGGCGGCATTGTTCTGCGACAGGGCGGTGAGCAGGTTGAAGCCGGTCACTCCGAGCGGGTGGATCATGCTGTGCGACCCGCCGGAGAGCATCACGTCCGCGTCCCCGTCGCGGATGATGGCCGTCGCCTCGCCGATCGCCTGGCTGGAGGCGGCGCAGGCGGTCAGGCAGTTGTAGTTCGGCCCCTCCAGGTCGAACGTCTCGGCCAGGTGGGCGGGCGTGGTGTGCATCTCGAGTTCCTTCTCCCGCGGGCCGTGGAACAGCTCCAGCCCGTGGCGGAAGAAGGACGGGGCGTTGATCGCCCGCCGGTCCGCCTGGTACGACCGGGCGATGGTCGTGACCAGATGCGGGAAGTCGTGGATGCCCTCGCCGCAGCCGAGGTAGACGCCGCACCGCGTCCGGTCCACGCCGCCGCCGCCGAGCAGGCCCGAGTCCTCCAGCGCCTGCTTGGACGCCCCCAGCGCGAAGCGGGTGTTGACGCCGCAGATCGACCAGCGGTCGGCGTCCGGCAGGAACCGGCGGAGGTCGTAGTCCTTGACCTCGGCGGCGAACGTGGTCGGGAAGGTGTGGGCGTCGAAGTGGGTGATCGCGGCGACGCCGTTCTTGCCCTCGCAGGCGGCCGAATACAGCGCCTCGACCGAGTGGCCGAGCGGGGTGACGGCGCCCATTCCGGTGATGACGACGCGACGGCGATGCATCTCTTCTTACCCTGAGCCGCTTGCGGCTATGCGGGCCACCGCCCGCATAGCCGCAAGCGGCTACTATTCATCCCATTTCTTGACGACCGCGGCGGCGCACTGGCCCAGGTCCGTGAGACTCACCTTCAGCACGTACGGCTTCGCCACCGGCCGCGGCTGGCGGACCACCGCCACCGGGCACGCCGGGTCCGGGTCGTCGCAGTTGAGCGTCGCCGGCAGCGTGCCGTGCCACAGGGCCAGCAGGCTGGCCGTCAGCTCGACCAGGCTGCCGGCCGACACCAGGCTGCCCAGGTAGCTCTTCGGGGCGAAGACCGGGGCGGCGTTCGGGCCGAACACCTCCGCCAGCCCGCGGGCCTCCCAGGCGTCGCACTCCGGCGTGCCCAGCCCGTAGGCGTTGACGTGGTCGATGTCGCCGGGGCCGACGCCGGCTTGCTTGAACGCCGCCCGGATGGCCCGGGCCAGCCCGGCCCCGGTCCGGCCGCGGTCGTACGCCGACCCGAACCCGGCCACCTCGGCGTAGATGCGGGCGTTCCGCCGCCTGGCGTGGTCCAGGTCCTCGACGGCCAGCACGCCGGCCCCCTCGGCGATCACCCAGCCGTCGCGGCCCGTGTCGAACGGGCGGACGGCCTTGGCCGGCTCGTCGTTGCGGCGGGACAGCGGGGCGAACAGGCACTGGCGGACGAGGCTGAGCAGGTTGATCTTGCTGTCGGCCGCCCCGACCAGGAAGAAGTCGGCGGCGTTGCGGCGCAAGATGCGGGCCGCCTCGCCGAGGGCCAAGAGGCCCGCGATGTCGCTCTCGGTGACGGAGTTGTTCGGTCCCTGGGCGTCGAGGAAGATCGACGTGTGGCAGGCGACCATGTTCGGCAGGTACTTGAGCATCCACAGCGGCTGGACCTGCCGCAGCCCCTCGGCCCCCCACTTGCCTAGGTCCACGTGCCCGCCGGCGTCGGTGGCGATGGCCGCGGCGGCGGCCAGGTCGTCCAGCTCCGTCGGGATCAGGCTCGACCCCATCTCGACGCCGAACCGCGTCGAGTCGAGTTTGGACCGGTCGATGCCGGCGTCGGCGAAGGCCAGCTTGGCGCAGGCCACGCCCATCTGCACCGGCCGGGACATCATCTTCAGGCTCTTCCGCTCGTCCTTGGTCAGCACCTTCTTGGCGTC
>DASXAN010000872.1:0-3106 GCA_036406755.1 Gemmataceae bacterium | reverse complement strand
CCCCGGTCAGGTCACCGAGCAGTAGCCGGGCCTGGATGCGGGCCGTCAGCACGACCGCGTCCGGGTCCGGGCCGGTCAGCAGCTCGACCGCCTTGGCCGCCTCGCCGCGGTGGGCCAGCGCCAGCCCGACCGCCCGCTTGGCCGGCTCCGGCATCTGCCCGTCCTCGTCCTTGGCCCGGCCGGCCAGGTCGAGCGCGTCGTCGAACCGGCCCAGGCGGGCGTACCCGTCCGCGGCCGCGGCCAGGAACTCGGCGTCGTCGCCGGCCGCCGCCGTCAGCCGCCGCAGGTAGCCGAGCGCTTCATCCCGCCGGCCCGTCGCCGCCGTCAGACGGACGAGGGCTTGCAGCACGTCCGCCGCGTCCGTCTCGTGCTCCAGCGCCTTCTGGTAGGCGGCCAGTGCTTCCTTCCGCTGGCCGAGCGCCTCGTGCGTCTGGCCGCGGAGGGTCCAGCCGTCGGCCCCGAACGCCTCGGCGTCCGCGGCCTCGGCCGCCTTCAGGTGCCGCAGCGCCTTCTTCGGCTCCTCCTGGGCCAGACAGGCGTGGGCCAGCCCGAGCAGCGCGGCGCACTTCACCTGGCCGTCGGCGTGCTTGGATAGCGGCTCGAACACGTGGCGGGCGGCGTCGGCCTTGGACTGTTCGAGCAGGTTCTGCCCCAGGGCCAGGGCGAACTTCGGCTCGTCCCGGAACCGCTCGGCCGCCGCCCGCAGTAGATCCGCCTCCTCGTCCGGGCCCTCGGCCGCGGACACGCTCAGCTCCCAGAGCCGCTTGACCTCCGGCCGGGCGTCGCGGGCCTTCTCCAGGACCCGCCGGGCGTCCTCGAACTTCTGCTGGCCGACGTACAACTCCGCCAGCGCCTCGGCCGACGCGGCGTCCTTGGGCGACTTCCGCACGGCCGCCTCCAAGAGCGGGATGTCGGCCGGGTCGTCGGTCGGCTTGAGCTTGATCGCCGCCCGGAAGCACGCCTGCACGGCGTCCAAGAACGTCTGGAACTCCTCGAACTCGGCCGGCTCGACGCGGGTCTTCGACACGCGGGTGTCGAATTCCAGTTCCAGCCGGTGCGGCGTCGCCGCATCCTGCTTCACGTCCAGCTTGAACGCCCCCCACGCCGACTGCAGCCGCTGCGGGCTCGGCAGCTGCGCGAACCGCAGCGACGGCGGCAGCGTGACGACGTACCGGCATACCGACGCGAACGGGTCGCCGGCGTCGATGGCGGCCTTCCGCTCCGGGTTGACGGTGATGCCAAGGAGTTGCTGCCACAGCCCGAGGTCGCCGAGCGAGCCCTCGCGGACCTTGTCGCCGGTGAAGTGTTCGGCCACCTCGAACGCCATCTTGATCGTGAGCGGCTTGTCGTAGTCGTCCAGGCCGCCCAGGGTGAGCGACTTGAGCTTGGCCTTGGGGTAGGCGTCCACCAGGTCGGCGACGGCCAGCCGCCGCCGCTCGGCCAGCGGCGTGTCCACGAAGTCGTCCCGCTTGTTCCAGGCGGCCACGCCGCGGTACTCGGCCGTCCGCTCCGCCTTGATCGACCCGTCGGAACCGACCACGACGGTCGTCGTCTGCACGGTGGCGTTGTCGGCGGGAGAGAGTGTCGGGGTGCGGGTCAGGCGGATGCCCTTGTCGTCGGTGACGTAGCAGGCCCGGTCGCGGTCGTCCCTGGGCAGCACGTCCCAGCCGATCATCGAGGCGGTCGTGTCGATCCAGTGGTCCTCGCCGTCGATGGTGACGACGCACAGGGCGTGCGACCCCCACGGGCACGGGACGGCCTCGTTGATCTGGCCGTCGCCGCGGACGCCGAGCGTCGCCACCCCGGCCTGCATGCCGGCCTGGCGGCAGAGCACGGCCAACAGATGGGCCGTGTCCTTGCAGTCGCCGTACCGCTGAGTCAGCGTGCGGCCCGGCGGGTGCGGGGTGTAGTCGTGCTTCTCGCCGGTGGAGACGTACCGCACGTGGTTCCGCACCCACTGCGTCAGCGCCCGGGCCTTGGCGGCCGGGTCGGTCAGGCCGCGGGTCACCTCGGCGACGAGCTTTTTCGCGTCCGGCGGGCAGTCGCAGCGGTCGCAGATCAGCTGCTTCTCCCAGCGGTACACGTCCTCCCAGGTGTCGAACGTGGCCGCCAGGGCGTAGACCTGCCGCTCGTCGGCCGGCGGCGCCCGGTCGCCCTGCGGCGGCGGGGCGTAGTCCTTGCCGGCGAAGTGGTACACCTTCTCGTCGCCCTCCTCGCGGACGGTCAGCGGCACCTCGCCGTTGACGATCGCGTACCGCAGCGGCTTGTCCTTGGGCACGCGGACGGTCCACTCGTCCCGGGCGACCGGGTACTTGTCGTGGCCGAACGGGTAGCGGTTGAAGAAGTGGCCCTGGTACTCCGGGTGCTTGCCGCGGACGGTCCAGTGGACCTCCATGACGTCGCCGGCCTCCAGGCCGGGGAAGGAGATGACGAGCTGCTTGGACTGGTCGTAGATCTGGTGCTCGGCGTTGACGTCCCGCAGGTGCAGGTGGTTCGGGGTGACCTCCACGACCCCGCCCTTGGCCTTGTGGACGCGGGCCACGTGCAGGGTCACGGTTTCGTAGGAGGGCGTGTAGGTGATGTTCTTGTACTCGCCGAGCTGGTCGATGCCCTTGCGGCCGTTGAGGCGGGTCAGCTCCTGGGTGGTCGTCTCGACGGTGCCGTCGGGCAACAGCCGCTGGGTGGTGCCGGAGAACAGCACGCACGCCGGGGCGTCGTCGAGGAAGGCGGCCGGCACCCGCTTGCAGATGGCCGGGTCGAACGCGACCGGGGCGGCGGCCCGGGCCGGGCCGCGGGCGACCGGCCACTCCTGGCCTTCGGCGCGGACGTGCGGGGTTGCGAGCGCGAGAACTGCGACGAACAACGGGCGCAAAAGGCGGACGTGCATGGCCGCGCCACTCCTGGGACACTGCGGGACCGGTGTGCGCATTCTCCCCAGCCGCGCCGAAACGGACAAGGGCAACAGGGACCGGGGGCCTCCACCAGCGGAGCCTGGGAGGGCTCGCCGGGTTTCGCCGATCCGCGGGCCGGCGCCGGCGAATAACATCTTTTTCTGGCGCGTCAAAATGGGACATTTTGCGACACGGCCGATGGGTGGCCGGGGCTG
>DASXAN010000871.1:0-8886 GCA_036406755.1 Gemmataceae bacterium | reverse complement strand
TTCTCACCTCTCCCGCAAAGCCGGGAGAGGGGGGCAAAACGCCCCAAGGTCACCGTCCTGTATCACTATTTCCACCCGGACGACGTCGTCAGCGCCCGCCACTTCGACGGCCTGTGCCGCGGGCTGGCCGACCAAGGCTGGGACGTGCTCGCCCGGCCGTGCAACCGCGGCTGCCGGGCCGAGTCGCAGACCTATCCCCTCCGGGAGGAGTGGAACGGCATCCACATCCGCCGCGTCTGGCGGCCGCGGTTCCGGCAGGCGTCCAACCTCGGCCGGCTGGTCAACGCCGCCTGGATGCTGGTCGCCTGGTCGCTGCCGGTCGGCCGCCGGCCGGACGTGCTCGTCGTCGGCACCGACCCGATCCTGAGCGTGCTGGTGGCGATCCCGTGGCGGCTCACCCGGCCGGGCGTCAAGATCGCGCACTGGGCGTTCGACCTGTACCCGGAGGCGGCGGTCGCTGACGGGATGCTCCGGGGCGAATCGCTCTTGGTCCGCGGCCTGCGGGCGGCGCTGCGGGTCGCCTACGGCTGCTGCGACCTGATCGCCGACCTGGGCGGGTGCATGAGGCGGCTGCTCGGCGCCTACCGGCCCGAGACCCGCAAGCGGGTGCCCCTCCGCAAGGTGACGCTTGTGCCGTGGGCTCTGTCCGAGCCGGACCGGCCGGTGCCGCCCGACCCGGCCGTGCGGCGGGAACTGTTCGGCGGTGCGGCCCTGGGCCTGCTGTACTCCGGCAACTTCGGCCGGGCACATTCCTACGAGGAGTTTCTGGCGCTGGCCCGGCACCTGCGCGGGGACAACGTCGCGGTGTGCTTCGCCGTCCGCGGCAACCGGGCCGACGAACTCCGCAAGGCCGTCCGACCGGACGACGCGAATGTGGCGTTCGCCGGGTTTGCCCCGGAAGCGGAGCTGGAGCGGCGGCTGGCGGCGGCGGACGTGCACCTGGTCAGCCTCCGGCCGGAGTGGACCGGGGTGGTGGTGCCGTCGAAGTTCTTCGGGTCGCTGGCCGCCGGCCGGCCGGTCGTGTTCGCCGGCGGCGCGGACTCGGCAATCGCCGGGTGGGTGCGGGAGTTCGGCGTGGGCTGGGTGCTGACGGCCGACAACGCGGCCGCGGTCGCCGCCGACCTGCGGGCGCTGGCCGCCGACCCGGCCCGGCTCGCTGAGTTGCAGCGGCGATGTCACGCCGTCTACCAGGAGCATTTCTCGTGGCGGGCGGTGACGGCCGGCTGGGACCGGGAGCTGCGGGGGCTACTGCCGCGGCGGGGCGAAGGAAACCGACGGTGAGCATCATCCCCACACCCTTTCGGCGGTTATTGCGGGTCCTGGGGATCGACCGTGCCGTCGCGTACTCCCTGCTCACGCAAGGCTGGACGCTGCTCGCCCAGCCGATCACGCTGATCCTCATCACCCGGTTCCTAACCGACACCGAGCAGGGGTACCTGTATACGTTCGGGGCCATCGTGGCCGTGCAGATGTACTGCGAACTCGGCCTCGGGGTGGTCACGCTCCAGTTCATGAGCCACGAGGCCGGGCACCTCCGCTGGACCGCCGACGGCCTTCTGACCGGCGACCCCGCGGCCAAGGCCCGGCTGGCCTCGCTGCTGCGGCTGTCGGGACGCTGGTACGTGGCGATCGCGGCCGTGCTGACCACCGTTCTGTTGCCGGCCGGCTGGGTGTTCTTCGCCTTCAACGGCAAACCCGGTGTGGCTTGGCATCTGCCGTGGGTGTGGACGGTGTTGGTGACGACGCTCGGCCTGCCGCTGATCCCCTTGACGATGCTCCTTTCCGGGTGCGGCAAGGTGACGGACGTGGTACGGATCACCGGCCTGCAGCGGGTGGCCACCAATGTCAGCCAATGGCTGGCCCTGGCGGCCGGGGGAGCCCTGCTCGCCTGGCCGGCCGCCCAAACGATCGGGGCCGCACTCCTCGCCGGGTGGCTGGCGATCTACTGGTGGCCGGCGATCCGCGATCTACTCCGTCACCCGGCCGCCGGGCTGCCGCGGGTGGATTGGTGGCGGGAAGTGTGGCCATTTCAATGGCGGATCGCTCTCGGCGCCCCGTTCAGCTACTTGACATCCCAGATCTTCACGCCGGTCCTGTTCGCGACCCCGGCGTTCGGCCCGACGGTCGCCGGCCAAATGGGAATGAGCCTGGCGGTGATGAACGTCCTGTTCAACGCCACCCACGCCTGGGTCGGGGTCCGGGTGCCGACGTTCGGCCACCTGATCGCCCGGCGGGAATGGGCGGCCCTGGACCGCACGTTCCGCCAGGTCTTCCTCCAATCGAGCCTGATGGCGGCGGCCGGGGCGGTCGCCGCGTGGGTGGTCTTCGTCTTCCTCCGGGACGGCGGGTACAAGCTCGGCACCCGCCTGCTGCCGCCGCTGCCGCTCGCCCTGCTGCTGGCCAACGCCGTCGTCCAGCACGTCGCCTACACCCTGGCCGCCTACCTGCGGGCCCACAAGCGGGACCCGTTCTTCGGCCTGAACGTCACCTTCGGCTTGGCGATGGCGGCGGCCGTGTTCACCGTCGGCCGGGCGTACGGAGCGACGGGGATGGCCGCCTCGTTGGTGCTCCTGAATGTGCTCATCTGCGTAGGCGGCGGCAGCCTGGTCTTCGTCCGCTGCCGCCGCGCCTGGCACGTCGCGCCGGCGGCGGTCGCCGGCTGACCGAGGCGGCTGGGAGGGGTGGCTCGTCCCGATGCTCAAGAACGTCTGGACCCTGGTGATGCACCCGCGGATGGCCGCCAAATACGCCGCCTGGATGGGGACGCGGCTGACGGGCCGGGCGTGCACCGTCCGCCTGCCCGGCGGGGGCACGATCGGCGGGTTCCGCCGGTTCAGCGACTACTGGATGTTCGGCGGCCCTTCGCCGGCCGAGGTCAGCCTCCTTCGCCGCGTCGTCCGCCCGGGCGGCGTCGTGGCCGACGTCGGGGCCAACGTCGGGGCGTTCACCGTCACCATGGCCCGGCTCGCCCCGGGGGCCCGCGTCCTGGCCTTCGAGCCGGCGCCGTCCACGATCCGCCTGCTCCGGGCCAACGTGGAGCGGAACCGGCTGACCAACGTCGAGGTGATCCGGGCGGCGGTGGCGGACGCGCCGGGCCAACTCGCGTTCACCGACGACACGGCCGCCCCCGCCCGCAATCGGTTTGTGACGCCCACGGCCGGCGTGGGGTCCGCCCCCGTCGTCCGTGTGGACGCCGTCCGACTGGACCAGTTCTGTGCCGACCGCGGCATCACCCACCTGGACTTCGTCAAGACGGACACGGAAGGGGCGGAGGCCCGAGTCGTCCGCGGGGCGGCCGAGTTACTCCGGCACCGCCGGATCGGCGCCCTGCTGGCCGAGGTGTGCCCCGCCGCGCTGGCCGAAATGGGGTCCTCCGTTCGGGAGTTCCTGGACGCCGTCGAGAGCTTCGGCTACGCCGCCGTTCGGCTGCGGCCGGACGGGACGGCCGGCGACCGTCTCGGGGCGGCCGACTTGGAGCGGATCGTCCTTGACAACGTCCTGGTCCAGCCGCCGTGACGACCCTCCCCGTTGACCGGCCGCCGACCCGCGAGCCGCGCCCGGGGTCGAGCCGCCCGCGGCACGTGCTGCTCGTGGACGGGACCGCCCCGTGGGTGCGGTCGCTCTTCGCGGCCATGCCGGCGGACGTGTCGGTTCATGCCGTCCGCCCGGTCGGGCCGGCGGCCGCCGCCCGCCGGCCGCTGGACCTGGTCCGCGACTGGCGGTGGCGGCAGACCGCGCCGCGGTGGTGGGATCAGGCCGTTCTCGTCCCGAGCTGGTCGAAGGCGCCGCGGCTGACGACGGCCGTCTGTGCCGCCCGTCTCGGCCGCCGACTCGCGGCCCTGGGGCACGACGCGGTGGTGGTGTTCACCCTGCCGTACTACGCCGGCCTGGCCGGGCGGTGGCCGGGCGTGCCGAAAGTCTACTTCGCCTACGACCCGTACGGCTGCTATACCGGCTGGGATCCGGCCGTCGTCGCCGCCGGCGAACGGCAACTGCTCGCCCACTGCGACGCCGCCTTCGCCATCTCGCCGGCCCTGGCCGACGACTTCCGCCGGCTGACCGACCGGCCGGTGTTCGTGCAGCCCAACGGGGTGTCGGAATCATTCCTGGCGGCGTTCGGCGGCCCACTGCCGCCGCCGGCCGACCTGCCGCTCGGCGGGCCGCCGGTCGTCGGCTGCGTCGGCCAGATCAGCCGGGCCTACGACTGGGACCTGCTCGCCGACGTGGTGCGGCTCTGCCCGGACTTGGCGTTCGTCTTCGTCGGCCCGGTCTTCGACGAGGGGCCGGCCGTCCGGGCGCGGACGGACGCCGTCCTCGCCGCCCCGAACGTCCGCTGGCTGGGTCCGAAGCCGCACGCCGAGTTGCCGCGGTACATTCAGCGGTTCGACGTCTGCCTGAACCCGCTGCGGGTCGAACCGTGCAACGACCGCCGGTCGCTCTTGCGGCTGTATGACTATCTGGCGTCCGACCGGCCGGTCGTGTCGACCGCCGTCGCCTCCGCCCTGGACCACCGGCCGCACGTCGAGATCGGCCACGACGCGTCCGGGCTGGCCGAGTTGCTCCGCCGGCGGGTGGCCGCCCCGGCCGTGGACCGGGCCGCCCGCCGCGGGGATCTTCGCCGCCACACCTGGGAGAAGCGGGCGGAGCTGTTCCTGTCCAACCTCCGATCGATCCTGAACCCCGCCGCCTCATGAACCTACGTGACAGCTGGCTGCACCGTGCCACCAGGGCGCTCGTTCCGGTGCCGTTCCGACCGTCCGCCGTCCTCGCCCGGACCGTCGTCCGCCGCACCGGGCGGACGGTGTCGGCCGGCCCGTTCCGGGGGATGAAGTACGTCACCGCCCGCGTCGGCAGCGCCTACTGCCCGAAGCTACTGGGCGTCTACGAGCAGGAACTGCACCCGCTGATCGACGCCATCGTCCGCCTCCGCCCGGACCGGGTGATCAACCTTGGGGCGGCGGAGGGCTATTACGCCGTCGGCCTGGCCCGCACGATCCCGGCCGCCGAAGTGGTTGCATTCGAGCAGACGGCCGAGGGCCAGTCCCTGCTGCGGGAGTTGGCGGCCCTGAACGCCGTCGACCGGATCCGTGTGTTCGGCCGGTGCGAGCCAGCTGACCTGCAGGCTGAATTGGCCCCGGCCCGGCGGGCGGTCGTCGTCTGCGACGTGGAAGGATACGAGGCGACGCTGCTCGACCCGGTGGCCGTCCCGGCCTTGGCGGCCGCGTGGGTGCTGGTGGAGCTGCACGAGTTCATCGTCCCGGGGATCGGCGACCTGATCCGCAGCCGGTTCGCGGCCACTCACCGGATCACGGAGATCCCCCAAGTCGACCGGACGCGGGCCGACTACCCGTACCAGTCGTGGTACACGCGGCTGCTGCCGGCCGCGTACGCGATCTATGCGGTCAGCGAGTTCCGCCCGGCCCGGATGAGCTGGCTGTGGCTGGAGCCGCTGGCGGGGGGGCCGTGATGCGCATCGCGGCGTACATCCACCCTGACCGCGTCGGCGGCTCGGAGACCGGGGTGTCGAAGCACATCCGGCACATGGTCCTGGGGCTGGCGCGGCGGTCCGACGTGGACCTGTCGATCATGGCGGCGCGGAAGGATTGGGCCGCCGCCGTGCGGCGGGTGGACCCGCACCCGCTGGCCGGCCTGACGCGGGCCGACCTGCCGGGATCCCGGCGATGGCTGGAAAAGGCCTGGGCCGTCTTGAACCACCCGACCGCCGACCGCTGGTGCCCCGGGGCCGACTGGGTGTACTGCCCGATGGAGGCGTACGTCCCGACCCGCCGTGCCCGGCTCGCGGTCACGGTCCATTGTGTGAACTGGTTCGACCCGGACGTCCCGTGGTACGGGGCGATGGGCGGCGCGCGGGCGCGGACGCGGCTGCGGATGGGCCGGGCGTTCCGCCGCGAAGACGTGCAAATCCTGGCGGTTTCGGAGTTTCTCAAAGGCCGTTTGGTCGACCTGTTCGGCCTCCGGCCGGAGCGGATCGCTGTGGTCTACAACGGCGTTGAGGACGCCTATTATCGGGTCGGGGACGGCCCGCCGACGCCGGCCGGACCGCCTTACCTGATCGTCGTCGGCGGGCTAACGGAGCGCAAGGGCGGGTCGTACGTGGTTCGGTTGGCCGATGCCCTTCAGGCCCGTGGAAGTAGCTTGGAGATCTGGGTCGCCGGGGAGAGCGAACCGGCGTTTGCCGCCGCCCGGCACCATCCGCGGATCAAGCACCTCGGGTACCGCGGGGTCGATACCGGCCTGCCCGCGCTGATGCGGGGGGCGGTCGCCCTCCTGTTCCTGTCGCGGTACGAGACGTTCGGCATCCCGGCGGTGGAAGGGATGGCCGCCGGCACGCCGGTGGTCGTGTCCCGGTGGGCCGGCCTGCCGGAGGTGGTTGGCCCGGCCGGACTGGTCGTAGACGCGGACAAGACGGACAACGTGACGGACCAGGTCCTCGCCCTGGCCGCCGACCCGGCGGCCAGGGCCGACTGGATCGCCCGCGGCCGGCGGCGGAGCCAGGACTTCCTCTGGGACCGCTGCGTCGACCAGCTCCTAGCCGCCCTGCGGGCGGCCGCCTGACCCGCCCCCGAGGCCCGGACGTGCCGCCCGACCCGTTCGGCCTGATGACCCCGCCGGAGGTCCGATCGCGGCGGCCCGCGGTTCAGCCCGCCGCCCCGCGGACCACGTCGGCCAGCCGCGCGGCGAAGGCTTCGAGGTCGCAGGCCGCGGCCCGGTCGTGGGCCGCCCGGCCCATCCGCGCCCGCAGGTCATGGTCGTCGATCAGCCGGCCCAGGCGGTCGGCCAGCGCGTCGGTGTCGTCGTAGGCCGCGATGAACCCGTCGATGCCGTCCCGCACCAGCGTGCCACTATTCGGCGTGGTCACCACCGGCAGGCCCGTGAGCATCGCCTCGGCGACCGAGCTGGGCGACCCTTCACACGTCGAGGGGTAGAAGAAGATGTCGAACTCGGCCAAGCGGGCCGGCACCTCCGACCGCGGCACCGGGCCGGCCACCTCGACGGCGCCGGCGTGGCGGGCCACGGCCGCCCCCGCCAGGGTGACCGGGCCGACCATGACGAACCGCGCCCGGCCGGCCAGGGCGGCGGCGGCGCGGAAGAAGTACGGCGCGCCCTTGCGGAGGTTGACGTGGCCGGTGAACCCGACCACCGGCCGGCCGCGGCGGCCGGAACGGTCCACGAACCGGTAGCCGCCCGTGCTGACCGGGTACGGGTTGAGGACCACACGGTCGGCTGGCAGGCCGGCGGCCAGCAGTCCGTCCCGGACGTACTCTGACGCGCAGGTGAGGCGGTCGCACGCCGCCCAGGTGGCGGTCTCGATGTCCTCGACTCCCGCGTACGCCCCCGGCGGCTCCCAATCTGGGAACCGCCGCTGCTGTTCCTCGGCCTCCCGCCGCTCGACCTCGGCCGGGGCGATCATCTGGTCGGCCACGACCCGCAGCCCGTTGGCCCGGGCAGCCCGGCACAGGTCCGGCGCCAGGTTGCGGACGAAGCCGCCGAGTACCGTGGCCCGGCCCCAGCCTTGGCCGAGGATCCAGCGGCACTCCAGGTCGGCACAGTGGCGGTAGAACGCTTCGGGGTTGGCGAACCGGCGGCGGAACAGCCGCTGCCGCAACAGCAGGGTCGGGCAGGTCACGACCAGCCGGGCGTCCAGGTCGGGGTGGAAGCGGTCTGCGGCGCGGCGGGCGGCGGCCGGCCCCAGCTGTGCGGCCAGCCGCGCGGCGAACGCTGTGGCCGACCCGGGCGCGGCATACCAGGGCGTGTAGACCCGCTCCAGCAGGCCGTGCCGTTGCAGGGCCAACGGGAAGGCGTAATGCAGCCGCGCCCCGTCCTGGACGAACGCGACCCGCGGGGCGTCGGTCATAGGCGGTGGATCCCGGGGGGGCAACGACCCACCCTTGTCGTATTCTATCGGCAGGTTGCCCCGTCTGGTAGCAACCAAATGGTCTCGGGTGAGGCCGTTCCTCGGGAACGGCCGCGCCGCGGACCTGACCGTTGTTCGCCCACGACCAAAACCCAGCCGCCTTCTAGGTGCCATGACCCCGGGGCCGGCCGTGCCGCAACCGTCGCGCCCCGTCTGGACCGTCTCCCATGTCGGCGCCCGCGAGAACTACGCCGTGGCCCGGGCGTACGCCGCGGCCGGGCGGCTGCACCGCCTGTACACGGACATCTGGTGCCGGGCCGGGACCGGCCTGCTCCGCCGCGGCCCGGCGGTCACCCGGGCCCTAGCCGGCCGGACCCACCCGGCCGTGCCGGCCGACCGGGTCGTGGCATTCACGCCGACCGCACTGCTCGGCGAGCTCCGGGCCCGCCTGCCCCCGGCCCGCGGCCCGGCTCAGTACGACCACTACCTGCGGGTCGGCCGGTGGTTCGACCGACGCGTCGCCCGCCACCTGGCCGGGCACCTGTTGCCGGACCCGCCGCACGCCTTTTACGCCTTCAACACGGGCTGCCTGGAGACGGTGCGGCTGCTCCGCGATCGGGGCGCCGTGACGGTCGTGTACCAGATTGATCCGGCCCGCGTCGAATACGACCTGGTCCGGGCAGAGGCGGCGAAGTGGCCCGGCTGGGTCAAGGCCCCGCCGACGATCCCGGACGCCTATTTCGAGCGGTTGGCGGCCGAGTGGGCGGCGGCCGACGCGGTCGTGGTCAACTCCGCCTGGTCGGCGGCTGCGCTCATCCGCCAGGGGGTGCCGCCGGAGAAACTCCACGTCATCCCGCTCGCCTACGACCCGTCCCCGGACGCCGAAGTCCGGCCGCCGCGAACCCCTGGCTCCCCGCTCGTCGTGTTGTGGCTGGGCAACGTCGTGGTCCGCAAGGGCATCCAGTATCTGGTCGAGGCGGCCTGCCGGCTCGCCGACCGGCCGATCCGGT
>DASXAN010000870.1:0-2191 GCA_036406755.1 Gemmataceae bacterium | reverse complement strand
AAGCTCGGCCACGCCGCGGACAAGCCGTTCCTGGTGGCGCTGGCCGACGGGTCGGTGCGGTGGGTCAAGCGGACCGTGACGGAGAAGACGCTGCGGGCTGCCATCACCGCCGCCGGCGGCGAGACCCTGGGCGCCGACTGGGACGAGCGCTGACGACCGCTCTCGTTCGCGCCGCAGCGAAGTCGTCTGGCACTGTTTCGGCCGTTCGGGGTACACTCTGCGGCGGTCACCGCGGCCCGACGGATCGGGTCGCGCCCGTCCCCCTGTGAGGCTCCGCCCGCAGCATGGCCATGGCACGGACGCTCGCCGCTTTGGTCGCGCTCTGCCCCCTCGCCCGGGCTGAGCCGCCGTCACTCAGCCCGACCGCCCCGGATGCGGCGCGGACAGTCATCCTCGCCCGCGGCCTGGATGCCGACCAGACGCTCGCTCTCGCAACAACTCTGGCGGCGGCGGAACACCCCGGCGTGCTGCTGCTGGACACCCCTGGCGCTCGCACCGCGAACCGCCGGTTTCTCGACGAATTCAAGCCGGCCGCCGTGGTGACGATCGATCCGCCGCGGGCCGACGGTGAGTCGCTGTGGCGCGACCTGTTCCCGAACGCGGACCGGGGCGTGATCCTGAACCCGTCGTCGCGGCGGCTCGTGCTGCAGGCCGCCGCACTCGCCGGAGCGATTCGGGCACCAATCGTCGTCGGGCGTGAGCCGCCGGCCGGTTTCCACGAGTTGTGGCTCGTCGGCGACACAGACGAGCCGATGCCCCGGCCGGGACTGACCGTCCGCCGGTTGCCGGACGAGGCGGCGGTCATGGCCGCGACGGCCGAAGCCCTCGCCGCCCGCGGACCGGTCGAAACGCTCGTCCTTGCCAACCCGGCCGACGCGGGGATCGCCGACCTCGCCCCGTGGGTGGCCGCCCGCCACCGGGCCGCACTCGTGCTGACCAACGACAAGGGCGACAACGCGGCCGCCGCCGTCCGCCGGGCTCTCGCCCACCCGGCCCTGGAGCGGGCTGAGAACCTGCTGATCCTCGCCCGGCCCGGCGCGATCGCGGCCGAGCGGCGGGAGAACCCGCTCGCCGGTAGGGACGAATTCATCGAGATCGAGCCGCTGACGCCGGACGGGCGGGACCCGGTCACGTTCGCCACCGGCCGGCTGTTCCACGCCGACCCCGGCGTCGTCGCCCTGACCCTGGCCCGCCAGCGGTTGCTGCCGGCCGACGGGTCGCCACGAACCGCGCTGGTGGCCAGCAATCCGGGCGGCAGCCTGCCGATGCTGGAGGTGTTCTCCCGGGTCAGCGTCCACGAGCTGACCAACCGCGGCTACCGGACGACCGCCCTGGTCGGCGACGCCCTGTCGGCTAGCCAGCTCCGCCGCCGACTGCCCGAGGCCGACGTGTTCCTGTGGGAAGGGCACCACAACACCCTCGTCAAGGACTGGGGCTTCGTCGCCTGGGACGAGCCGCTGCGGCCGTCGCTGATGTTCCTGCAAAGCTGTCTGGCGCTGACGGAGGAGAAGGCATCGCCGCTGTTCACCCGTGGGGCCGTGGCCGTGGTCGGATCGTCCAGCCGCACCTACTCCGCCACCGGTGGAGCGTTCTCGCTGGCCTACCTCGACGCGGTGCTCTACGACGGCCAATCGCTCGGCGGGGCGCTGCGGCAGGGGAAGAACTTTCTGCTTGCCTACAACCGACTGAAGGAGAAGCGGCTCGGCCCGCAGGCCAAGCTCGGCGGGGCGAACGTGCGGTCGGCGTGGGCGTTCACCCTGTGGGGCGACCCGACGCTGCGGTTGCCGGCCCCGCCTACCCCGGACGAACCGGCCGAATCATCCCGCTGCCGGGTCCGCGGCGACACGATCACGCTGACGGTGCCGCCGACGGCCGGGGCGGAGGAGTCGGGCAAGTACCGGGTGCCATATCGGCCGAACGCCCGGCTGGCCGGCCTGGTCCGCCCGGCCGCGGACGACGATCGGCGGCTGGTGCCGTTCGTGTTCGCCGAGGTCAAGCTGCCGGACGGGCCAGCCGGGGCGACGCCGCGGCTGGAGACGAAGCTGCCGGACTCGGCGTGGACGTTCGTCTGGGACGCCCGCCGCCGGGCAGGGTATGTGTTGGCGCTGCCACACGAAGGGGCGCACGAGGTGCGCTTCCGGGTGACGTGGAAGACTGCACCGTAGGGTGGGGGGGGGGGGGGGGGGGGGGG
>DASXAN010000869.1:0-3038 GCA_036406755.1 Gemmataceae bacterium | reverse complement strand
CCCCCCCCCCCCCCCCCCCCCCCCACCCTACAGGAGCATCGCGATGGGTCGGTACTCGCTCGCACTCGCAATCGCCGCCGCCCTCGCCGTGACGGCCCGCGCCGCCGACCCGCCGCGGCCGAACGTCCTGTTCATCGTCGTGGACGACCTGAACGACTGGGTCGGCTTCCTCGGCGGGCACCCGCAGGTCAAGACGCCGAACATGGACCGCCTCGCCAAGCGGGGCGTCGTCTTCGCCAACGCCCACGCCGCCGCCCCACTCTGCTCGCCGTCCCGGGCCGCGGTCTTCGGCGGCAAGCAGCCGTTCCACACCGAAATCTACGGCAACGACGACAACGTCCTGAAGTTGAAGCCGCCGCCAGTGCTGTTGAGCGAATGCTACAAGGCCCACGGTTACCGCACGTTCGGCACCGGCAAGCTGCTGCACCAGAAGGACCACGACCGCTACGACGAGTCGTTCGCCGCCGAGCAGCGGTGGAGTCCGTTCACGGCCAGGCAGGCGGCGTACACCCGCGCCGAGCTGCCGAGCAAGGCGACCGACGCGCCACGGCACGTCGTCGAAAAAGGGCCGGGCGGCAAGCTGGTCGTGCTGCCGTTCAACGGCATGCCGAGCGACCGCGACCCCCGCGGCACCGCCGGCGAGTCGTTCGATTGGGGGCCCGTGGACGTGGCCGACGGCGACATGGGCGACGGCAAGATCGCGGAATGGGCGGCCGGGCACCTCCGCCGCCGGCACGAAACGCCGTTCTTCCTCGCCGTCGGGTTCTACCGGCCGCACATTCCGCTCTTCGCCCCGAAGAAGTACTTCGACCTGTACCCCGTGCAATCGACGGTACTGCCGCCGACGATCGCCGACGACCTGGATGACCTCAGCCCGACCGCCCGCAAACTGGCCCTGGAGCCGGTCACGGCCGGGGCGCACGCCACGGTCGTGCGGCACAACCAGTGGAGGGCGGGCGTGGCGGCGTACCTGGCGTGCGTGTCGTTCGTGGACGCTCAGGTCGGCCGGCTGCTGGACGCGCTGGACCAGGGGCCGTCCGCGGGCAACACGATCGTCGTGCTCTGGGGCGACCACGGCTGGCACCTCGGCGAGAAGCAGCACTGGGGCAAGTGGACAGGATGGGAGCGGGCGACCCGCGTCCCGCTGGTGATCGCCCCGCCCGGCGGCAAGGCCGCGGTTTGCCGCCAGCCGGCGAGTCTGATCGACCTGTACCCGACGCTGCTCGACCTGTGCGGCCTGCCGGCGAAGCCCGACCTCGACGGCGTCTCGCTGGTGCCGCAACTCCGCGACCCGGCGGCGGCGTCGCGGCCGGCCTTGACCACGTTCGGCGCCGGCAACTTCTCCGTCCGCGACGGCCGCTGGCGGTACATCCGCTACGCCGACGGGTCGCAGGAGCTGTACGACCACGACCGCGACCCGAACGAGTGGACCAACCTGGCGGCCGACCGGCAATTCGCCCCGGTCATCGACCGGCTGGCGAAGGCGCTGCCCCACTGACGGAGGCCGCGATGCGGACGATCCCGAACTTCATCGGCGGCCGGCACGTCGAGCCGGCCGGCGGGCAGTACCTCGACAAGGTCGAGCCGGCGACCGGGCGCGTGATCGCCCGCGTCGCCGACAGCGACGGCCGCGATGTGGACACCGCCGTGGACGCCGCCGCGAAGGCGTTCCCGGCGTGGTCCCGCACGCCGGCGGCCGAGCGGTCACGGTTGCTGCTGGCCGTCGCCGACCGGATCGACGCCGACCGCGACCCGCTGGCCGAGGCCGAGAGCATCGACACCGGCAAGCCCATTCGGCTGGCCAAGGCCGTGGACATCCCGCGGGCCGCTGCCAACTTCCGCTTCTTCGCCACCGCCGTTCTGCACGCCCACACCGAGGCCTACCGCACCGACGGCCTGGCCCTCAACTACACCCTCCGCCAGCCCCGCGGTGTCGCCGGGCTGATCAGCCCCTGGAACCTGCCGCTGTACCTGTTCTCGTGGAAGGTCGCCCCGGCACTGGCGACCGGCAACACGGCCGTCGCCAAGCCGTCGGAACTGACGCCGACGACGGCCCACCTGCTGACGGAGTTGTGCCAGGACATCCTGCCGCCGGGCGTGTTCAACGTCGTTCACGGCTCCGGGGCGAAGGCCGGGGCCGCCCTGGTGGCGCATCCGCAGGTGCCGACGATCTCCTTTACCGGTGGCACCAAAACTGGGGCGGAGATCGCCCGCACGGCGGCGCCGCTGTTCAAGAAAATCGCCCTGGAGCTGGGCGGCAAGAACCCGACGCTCGTCTTCGCAGACACCGACCTCGGCGAGGCGCTGCCGACGATCGTCCGCTCGGCGTTCGAGAACCAGGGCCAAATCTGCCTGTGCGGGTCGCGGGTGTTCGTCGAGGAGCGGCTGTACCCGGAGTTTGTCGAGCGGTTCGTGGCCGCGGCCAGGAAGCTCAAAGTCGGCGACCCGCTCGACCCGGCCGCCGACCAGGGGGCCATGATTTCGGCGGCCCACTTCGAGAAGGTGATGGGTTACGTCCGCCTGGCCCGGGAGGAGGGCGGCCAAATCCTCTGCGGCGGCGAGCCGGCCCCGCCGCCGAACGACCGCTGCAAGAACGGCGTGTTCGTGCGGCCGACCGTCATCACCGGCCTGCCGCCGGACTGCCGGGTCAACCAGGAGGAGATTTTCGGCCCGGTGGCCACGGTCTGGCCGTTCCGGGCCGAGGCCGAGGCGGTCGAGCACGCCAATTGCACGCCGTACGGCCTGTCGGCGTCGGTCTGGACGCGGGACCTGGCCCGCGCGCACCGTGTCGCCGAGAAGTTGCAGAGCGGCACCGTCTGGGTCAATTCCTGGCTGTTGCGCGACCTGCGGGTGCCGTTCGGCGGGGTCAAGCAGAGCGGCGTCGGCCGCGAGGGCGGCGACGAGGCGATCCGGTTCTTCACCGAGGCGAAGACGGTGTGCGTGAAGTACCCGCCGGAGGCATGAGGCGAGCGGCGGCATGAGTACCTTTTTCTCGTTCGACGTTCTGGACCGGATGGTGCGGGCGGTCGAACTCGTCC
>DASXAN010000868.1:0-4420 GCA_036406755.1 Gemmataceae bacterium | reverse complement strand
CCGTAGGTCGGGGCGATGTAGACGCTCGGCCCCAGCAGTTCCTCGATGGCGAAGCGGATCCACTGCGAGGTCATCTCGGTGCCGCCGCAGAAGATGCCCGTGATGCCGGCCTTGGCGAGGCTCGAGCCTTCCTGTTCCAGCCGGGCCGCCAGGGCGTCGAGCAGCTTCGGCGTCGTGAACATGCACTTGATGTCGTGCTTCGCCTCCGGCGACAGGATCGTCATGGCCTGGTCGATGACGTGGTCCTGGTACGCCTTCAGGTGCTCCATCCAGCCCTTCTTGATCACCTTGACGACCCAGCGCGGGTCGAGGTCCACGCAGAAGCAGATGCCGCCGCGGTACTGGGCCAGGTGCTCGATCGCCAGCCGCAGCCGCCGCGGGCCGGACGGGCCGAGCATCAGCCAGTGGCTGCCCTTCGGAAAGGACTCGTCCGGCAGCGTCGCGGACATCTGCTCGTAGTCGATCCAGTGGTCCTCGATGACGATGCGGGACTTCGGGATGCCGGTGGTGCCGCCGGTCTCGAACACGTAGACCGGCTTGCCGGCGTAGCCGCGGGGCACCCACCGGCGGATGTCCTGGCCGGGCAGCGACCGCAGCCAGTCGTCCTCGAACGTGCCGAACAATTTCAGGTCGTCGAACCCCTGCACGTCCTTGAGCGGGTTGAACGTGAACGACTTGGCCCGGTCCAGCCAGAACGGGGTGCCGGTGTCGGGGCTGAAGTGCCAGCGGACGACGTCCCGGACCTGGGCGTCGAGCGCTTCGCGGGCGGCGTGGACCTGGGCTGGGGTGGGGCTATCGGACTGCGGGGCCGCGGCGGCCATACGGGGGATCCTCGGCGGGAAACGGACCCCCTTAGTCTATGGGGGCGACCGGCGGCGGGCACAGGCGGTCACGCCCGGGCTGCCGCCAGGAGGCACGCCAGAAACGCGGCGGTGGTGACGAGCAAATAGCTCCGGCGGATGAGCCGCCCTTCGGCGTCGGACCAGAACTCCGTCGCCCGCCCGCCGAACCACTTCCGCAGCATCTTGCAAATCTCCGCGTCCAGCCGCGGCCAGAGGAACTCGACCCACGTCCGGTTCAGCCGGACGGCGATGTACACCCACCCCGCCAGCGCGATGACGGTGACGAGCAGGTTGGGCCAGCCGTTGAGCGGCCACTGCCAGGGGTTCCAGTACCACCGCGGCCCGACGAACTCGGCCCCCCGCCAGCCGCCGACCAGCGGGTACAGGTATGGCAGGACCCACGGCGGGCTGTCCCACGGCCCGCGGGAGCCGAAGTAATCGCACGCCAGGTGCAGGTGCCAGTTGAGGGCGGTGAGTGTCACACAGGGGATGCGGTTCACCGCCAGCACGCCGACGGCGGCCACCCACGCCAGGCCGGCGAACAGGTTGTGCAGCAGCACGTGGTGGTACGTGAGATAGGCGTCGAGGTTGTACAGCAGGCCGAGGCCGTCGAGGTCGGGCAGCACGCCGCCGAGGAACACGAGGAAGCGGTCCCGGCGGGAGAGGGGCAGGACGTTCGCCGTCCACCACCCGATCAGGGTGTGCGTGCCGGGCGCCATCGCTACATCCCGCACGGCCGTCGCCGTCCGCCGAACAAGGGTTTAGCCGCCCCGCCGGTCCTCGCCGACGGAGATCGCCAACCCGTCGGGGTCGGCGTACTGGGCGACCCGGGTGCCGAAGACGGTCGTCGGCTCCTGAAGGCAGGGCACGCCCTGGGCCACCACCCGCTTGTGGAATTCGTCCAGGTCCGGGACGCCCAGGCCCGGGCGGCACCGGCCGGCGGGCGGGTGTTTCGCGCTGTCGCCGCCGGAGTTGGCCGTTTCACTGAGATGGAGGGCCAGCGTCGCCCCACCGGTGGCGAACTCGGTCCACCCGGGCGACTCGAACTTCAGCGGCAGTCCGAGCACGTCCCGGTAGAACGCCACGGACCGCTTCATGTCACTCACGAACACGATGGCATAGTTGACCCGCATGCGACATCCCCTCTGCCCCCGGAACGCCACGCCGAAACCACGCAGCCTGCCGCGAGTGCCGGCCCGGCGCAACGCCGGGTTCGGCCACGTCACCGCCGTTCGTTGCGGGCCTTCTCGCGGTGGTATAGCAGCGCCAGGCACCTCCGGCACGTCACCGCGGCGCGGTCGTCCGTAGCGATGCCCTCCATCTCAGCCCGGTGGGCGGCCTCCCGGTCGCGCGGGTTGCACAGGACCATGCCGTCGTCGTCGAGGGCGTGCCGGTCCCGTTTCGGTCGTCTGTCTCTGGGCATCAGTTTCTTGTAGGGTGGGTCGAGGAGCCTTGGGCGACGAAGGCCCACCGGCGGGGGGCGGTGACTCCGGCCGGGCGCGAAATCGGGTCAAGAACACCGTTTTCCCGAGCGCGGAGAGACGGTGTTCTTGGTGTTCTTGCCCACACCGGCTCCGGGCATGGACTGCCCCGGGCCGGGCACCACCCCCTTAGTCATCCGACTGCCGACCCAAAACGATCCGCTGTGACGCCTCCGACCAGCCTTCCGCGGGGATTTCCTCTTCGCCGCGACGGTGCCGGAGCAGGCACAGGCCGCAGTGCGGGCAGTGGCGGACACGATACCATCCGCCCCGATGGCCCCACACATCCCGGCAGCTGTAGTGGCCCATGCCGATTCGGGCGAACCCGCGGACTCGGCACCGCGGGCACCGCTCCGGGAAAGAGTGCCGGAAGACGGCGCAGGCCACAACAAAGGCCACGAATGTCCCGAGGACTATAAGCCACCCGAACATTGGTAAGCACCCGCGCCGGCCTGATCCATTACTGGCCCGTATTTCCGGAGCTGCCCGAGTCATGCCGCGTTTCGCCCCGTCGGAACATGGCGGCCGTGATGCGGTAGACGACACTCTCCCGGCCGCTGCCGCCGCCCCGCGTCCCGATGAGCACGCCGCCGATCTTCTCGACCGCCCGCCGGGACCGGTAGTTCTGCGGGCCGATCCGGAAGACCACGTTGTCCACGAACCGGAACGCATGCTCCAGCATCAGCCGCTTCATCTCGCCGTTGTACCGCCCGCCCCAGTGCGACCGGGCCAGGAACGTCCAGCCGATCTCGACCTCGCTGTTGTCGGGCTTGTATCTGTGGAACCGCGACGAGCCGATCACCCGGCCGTCGGCCCGGTCGACGGCGGCGAACGCCCCGCCGGACGCCAGGGCCACTCGGAAGAACTCCCGGAACACCGGCTCCTGGCACCGCTCCGGTTCCGGGTGCTGCTCCCAGATGAGCGGGTCGGAGGCGACGGCGAAGAGGGCGTCGAAGTCGTCGGGCCGCAGCGGCCGCAGCTCGACGAGTTCGCCGGTCAGGGTGGGCTGGAGTTCGAAGGGCATGGGGTAGTCCCGGGTGGTCGCCGACGGCCGGTCAGGCGATCGACTGCACCAGTAGCACGGCCCCCACCACAATGAGGCCACCGTGGACGTAGCGGAGGAACGCCGGGCCGGCCATCCGCCGGTTGACCGCCCGCCCCAGCAGGATCGCCACCACCACCGCCGGCAGGGCGATCAAGTAATAACGAGTCACGGCGGGGGTCCACAGGTTCGCGAGCCAGTAGCCGGCCATGCCGACCAGGCTGGCCGGCAGGAAGTACCCTTGCAGCGTCGCCCGGAAGTGCTGCGGGGACCAGCCGCGGAGCGTGCCGTAGACGACCAGCGGCGGCCCGTTCATGCCGTAGGCCCCGCCCAGGACGCCGGCGGCGAACCCGAACGCCCACGCCAGCCGGTCGTCCGCCAGGGTCGCCCGCCGCCGGCCGAGCAGGGAGTAAATCGAAAAGGCGATGATGACGACGGCCAGCACCGCCTTGACGGCCCGCTCGGCGGCCGCGGTCAAGAGGAGCAGGCCCAGCGGCGTGCCGGCGAGGGTGGCGAGGACCAGCCGGCCGGCGCTGCCGACGTGGACGTGCCGCCAGTCCTGGGCGACGACCACCCCGGCGACGGTGATCGACACCAGCACGGCGACCGGGGCGGCCACCTCGACCGGCATGACCAGCGCGAGCAGCGGCACCGCGATCAGGGCCTCGCCGAACCCGAACGCCGACCGGATGACCGTGGCGAGGAAGACGATCGCCACCACTTGAATGGCAGTCCAGTCCGGGGTCATCGCGCCTCGGGGTGTCTGCGGTCTGGTCCGGTCCGCCGGCTCACTTGCCCGCCGCCTCGGTCCAGGGGCCCTTGTCCTCCGACCAGTTCGTCGAGCCTTCGGACGACGGGACGAACCGCGACCAGAGCCGGCCGGTCTTGGTGTCCAGCACGAAGCAGTTCGTGCCGTTGCTGCGGGTGAACTGGTACCGGCCGACCTCCGCCGCCGGGGCCGGTTGGCTCCGCGGGACCAGGGCGACGATCAGCGCCGCGATGATGACGCACACCCCGAGCACGCCGGCCGCTTTTGTGTCCATCACTTCCTCCCC
>DASXAN010000867.1:0-4160 GCA_036406755.1 Gemmataceae bacterium | reverse complement strand
AAACCCCAAACACCAAATCCCAAACCCGGAGGGCGCCCTCCGGGTTTGGGATTTGGTGTTTGGGGTTTCCCGCGCAGCGGGTTACCGTGACAGGTCCATCTCCAGGTTCGACAGGTCCGTCCGGCTCGGCTCGCCGGCGTCGTGGTCCACGACCTGGTCCCAGTTGCCGCCGAACCGGCCGCCGCCGTACCCGGCGCTGGACTCCATCTCACGCTGGCACTTGACGCATAACGTGCTGTACGGCAGGGCATTGAGCCGCTCCACCGGGATCTTCGCGGAGCAGCCTTCACAGACGCCGTAGGTGCCGGCCTTGATCTTGGCCATCGCCCGCTCGACCTGCCGCAGTTCGCGGGCCTCCAGCTCGGCCAGGTGACTGGTCACGTCTTCCGAGCCGGCCCCGAACGCCACGTCGGCGGCGTCACCGGGGTTAAGGTTCCCTAAGTCGTTTAATTCCACGCCCAATCGGCGACGGAGCTCGTTCCGCCGGGACATGAGCGACTTGTGTAATCGCAGGAGTGCGTCGCGCCGTGCCATGGCCCACCACCTTTCAGATGCCCACTCCCGGTTGGATGACAGGGGGGAGCACAACGATTCTTCGTCGGCAGAACGCGGCGGGTTCGGTCGCTCCGACCGCCCAACGCCGGGTTCTGGGGAACCACCCACAAGCAACCGTAGTGCCAATCACGTGCCGTTGGGTGAAAACCGGCCCGAAGGCTGCCTAATTATAGCCGACAAATAAATGTCAAGAGCCGGGCGGGCACGAAGTGCGCGATTTTGAGTCAGGGGCTGGCCGGCGAGAGTTGCAAAATGGCACAGGCGTAAGGCTCTTCGCCGCGGACGCAGTTGAACTCGACCCGCAGCGGCCGCGGCTCTTCATAAACCCACTGCTCGAGGTGCCGGCCGAAAAGGATTTGCCGGCTGACTCGCAGGGGCGGCCCGAGGTGGCCGCGGACTTCGGCCGGCGACTGGCCGCGGGCGACCGGCAGATCGGTCGGCAGGGGGGCCGGGGTCGCGACAAGAAATCCGGCCAGTAGTGCCAGAGACGATCTCATGGTTCGCGCCGCGTCACTCCCGTCGCAGCGGTTGCAGCACCGCCGCCAGCTCGGCCTGCGGGATCAGGTACCATACCCGCGGCCCCAGCCCGGTCACCAGCCGGCCCAGGTCGGCCGGCCCGGCCGCCTTCTCCTCGGCCGACAGCAGGCTCAGTAGCGTCGCCGGCCGCTCGTACACCACCGCCCGGTACTTCGACAGCCCGGCCTGGCTGGCCGCCTCGGCGATGGCGTCGTCCACCGTCCCGACCGCGTCCGCCAACCCGAACTTGACCGCCTCCTCGGCCGTGAAGATGCCGCCGTCGGCCCGCTTGCGGGTGTACGGCTCCGCCTTCGGCTTGCCGTCGTCGCCCTTGACCGGGTTGCCCTTGTCGTCCAACAGCGGCACCTCGCCCCGCATCACCACCTCGGTGGCCAGCTGGTCCTTGGTCAGCGGCGGCCGGCCGTCGGCCACCACCCCCAGGAACCGGTCGTAGGCGTGGCCGACCATGTCGTCCCACGGCTGCCGCTCCTGCGGCGACATCTCGTGGAACAGCGACCCGCTGCCCTTGATGTCTCCGGCCTTGATCATCTTCATTTGGACCCCGTACTTGTCCGACAGCTTGTGGATGTCGGGGAACGAGGCGTACACGCCGATCGACCCGGTGATGGTCGTCGGCTCGGCGAAGATCTTCTTCTCGTCCGGATTGGCCTTCTTCGCCGGCATGGCGACGTAGTACCCGCCGGACGCGGCCAGGTTGCCCATCGACACGACGAGCGGCTTGGGGCCCGGGCTTTGCGCCTGGTACTTCGGGGTGGTGCCGTCGCGGAGCTGCACGAGCCGGCGGTGCAGGTCATCGCTGGCGGTGATCGTGCCGCCGGGGCTCTCGATGCGGACGACGACGGCCTTGACGTTCTTGTCACCGGCCGCCCGGTCGATCTGCTTGTGGGCGTAGCTCAGGGTGCCTTCCATGATGACGCCCTCGATCGACACGACGGCCACCTTGTCGGTCGCCCCGGACGTGCCGCCGTGGAACTTCTCGCGGACCGGCGGCCCGCCGTCGGACTCCACGCCGGACAGCCCGCTGAGCATCAGGCCGCCGCAGAGGAGCAGTACGTTCAGCCCCAGCGAGCCGAGCAGCAGCAGGACGAACAGGACCCGCCAGCCGCTGCCGCCGCGGGGCGGGGGGGGCGGCGGGGGGACCGGGCGGACCGGCAGGACGCGGGGCGGTGGGGGCGGGGGGAAGTCGCTGGCGTCGCTCATGGGCCGCTCCGAACGTTGAGCGGGGAGCCGGAGGCGACCCGTGCGGGGACGGGCGGTCGCCTCCGGCTCCCCGCTCAACGTCTACTACGATTGCAGGTTCTGCAGCATCTCCCGCAGTGGCACCAGCCGCTGGCCGCGGACGTCGTCGATCTTCAGTGCCTTCAGCAGCCGGCGGCGGAGTTCCCCCTGCATCTCCTCGATGGCGCTGGGGGCGGTGCTGGTCAGCGGGACCATGCCGCCGCCCCGGCGGTCGTGGCCGCCGGCCTTGCCCAGCCGGCCGACCACCGTCCGGAGCACTTCCCCGGCCTCGCCGTTGGGCAGGGCCGTTCGGGCCGACAGGATCAACTTCTCGTGGTAGACGCCGGCGCAGACGGCCCAGTCCACCTCCTCAAACCGGATCATGAAGTCGCACACCTCCGCGGCCAGCTCCGGCTGCGGCAGGTCACTGACCCAGGAGATGATGAGCCGGTCGTAGACGAACGAGCTTTGGAGCGCCTGGAGGACGCACTCGAAGTACGACTGCGGCAGCCGGGCGTTGCGGATGCGGGCGATCAGGTCCTTGTCGGCCAGCGGGAACAGGTATTGGAGCGCCTTGTCGTCCAGCGGGCTGGCTTCCCGCGGGTAACCACTGACCTCCGTCTCGATGCCGTACAGCAGCGCGGTGGCCACGGCCGGCGGGATCGGCACCTCCTGCTCGATCAGGTAGCGGGTGACCAGCGAGCAGGTGGCCCCGAGGTCCTGGCGGACGTCCACGAACGGGACGCCGTTGAGCTTGCCGGGGGTGGCGTGGTGGTCGAGGACGGCGTAGAGCGGGCACTTCGGGCCGAACGAATGCCGGCCGGTGTGCGGCTGGCTGTCAACCATGACCACGGCCTCGTCTTCGTCCCAGGTCAGGTCCTCGACCTTGAGCAGATCCAGGTTGAGCTGCTCAACCATGGTCTTGTTCTCGGCCCGGCCGATCGGGCCGTCCCGCGTCAGCCGGGTCGGCTTGGCCAGGCACGTCTCGACCAGGTGGGCCAGGCCCATCATCGACCCGAGGCTGTCCGGGTCGGGGTGGATGTGGGAGACGAAGGTGATCCGGCTGGCGGTTTCCAGCCCGGCCAGGAAACGGTCCGAGGGGCGGTCGGCGGAGGGGGGTTCCAACGTGTCGGCTTGGACCCGGGGGGCAGCGGCGCCGCGGCGCGCCATAGGCGGGAGCATCCTTCGTTGCTGGGGCGAGGGGGCACGGAGCCGCCGGCGCAACACCCGGGCGGGCTTCCCCAGAAGCATCTTACCTTACCGGGTCCGCACCCCCGCGCCAAGCGGCGAGGCCATCCGGACCGGCCCGCGGGCGTCCGGCCGGCCGGTTGTTGATGGGACTCAACGGGTTGCGGAAAATGTTCCGAACCTGACGAAACTGTCAATCAGGCAGACCCGGCGGCCTTGACTAGCTCCTCGACCCGCCGCCACTGCTCCGGGCTGACCGGCACCACCGACAGCCGCGGCAGGCGGACCAGGTCCCAGTCGGCCAGGAGTGGGTCGTCCTTGATGCGGGCCAGCGGGACAGGGTGTTTGAGCGTCCGCACCGGCTTGACCTCGACGACGACGGCCTTCGGGTCGTCGTCATTCGGGTCGGCCCGCGGGCCGCCGACGGCCTCCATCAGGCCGACGATCGCCTTCTCGCCGCCGGTGTGGTAGTACCAGATGCGGTCGCCGGGCTGGACGGCGCGGAGGTGCTTACGGGCCAAGGCGTTGGTGACGCCGTCCCAGAGGGTAGTGCCGTCGCGCTGGAGGTCGGCGAAGCTGTAGCAGTCCGGCTCGGATTTGAACAGCCAGCGGGCCATTTGTGGTCTCCCTGTAGGGTGGGGGGGGGGGGGGGGGGGGGGGGG
>DASXAN010000866.1:0-7282 GCA_036406755.1 Gemmataceae bacterium | reverse complement strand
GGGAAGACGTCACCGCCGGTCAATGCCTCCGCTCCGGCCGCGCCGATGTTGCACGACAAGAGTTGCAATTGGGTCAGCTGTTGCAGGTACGGCGACGCGGCGAGTGCCGCAACCCCGCGCGACGACACGGGATTGCCATTCAAATCCAGTGATTGCAATCCATCGAGAAAAGGACAGGTCGCGAGGGTCTCCGCCGTGGCTGCTGTGAGTCGATTGTGTCCCAGGTCAAGTAACCGCAGACGCGCAATGAAAGGAGACTTCAGGAGAACAGCAGCGTCATCGTCGTTCAGGTAGTTGGAGTAGAGCGACAGCATCTGCACCGAGCCGAGATGGGGAGATACCGCCAAGTTCTCAACCTCTTCCCAGGCGTCTTTCAGCCGTACCCAGCCGATCGGGGCCAGAGACCAAAGCCGCTGTGCGTGCGCGAGAAATGCGGTGGCCGGGAGGTCGATGCGATAAACAAAACCGCGGCGGAACGATGCGAATTCGACCAACTCGCCGATCGGCCCCACCCACCGCTCGCGGTGCATGGTCAGCAGCTCCTGTGACCGGCCGAACCACCGCTCGAACTGCGCCTTCGTCATCGGCGGGCGGGCCATTGCACACTGCACTCGGATGAACTCGGCCCGTTCGGCATCGCCGTGCTCGTCGAGCCAGTCGGCGTACACCAGCCGCGGCAGGTCGTCGTCGGGATTGTCGATGACCGCTCGCAGGAACGCGTCGGCGTCCGGCATCATTCGCCTCCCGCTGCCATCCTACGGATGTCGCGGCTAAACCCGGCCCGTCAGCTGCCGGGCCAGTTTTTCACTGTGGGCCGGCCGCCGCCGGCCGTTCGCCTTGCCTGCCGGCCGATCGTGTCCCATGTTTGTGCAGGTTATTCCAAACGGACCGATTGCGCGGAGCGTGCGCCATGCGGTTGCACCCGGTGTGGGGCCTGATTCTCTTTTTCCTCGCCGCACTGGCGACCACCTCCCTCGCCCGTGGGGCTGAACCGCCGGGGCGCGTGCCCGACGGGTACGACCGGCGGGAAATCGAAGGGTTCACCGTCTACGTCAACTCCGAGGTCTTTCAGCACAAATTCGACCGCTTCGGCCGGCAGCCGCTCGCACCGTTGGAGCGGGAACTGAACGACCTCTGCCGCATCCTGCACCCGCGGATCGTCGCGGTCCTGCGGGAAGTGCCGGTCTGGGCCGAGTGGGACACGCGGTCGCACCTCATGCCGTCGGCCCTGGCCCTGTATTGGCACCGCGACGCGGCCGGCGAGATGCAGAAGGTCGGCGTGGACCCGCGGAAGGCGGGCGGCATTGAGGTGTACTCGCTCCGCATCCTCGGCGAGATGCGCCGCCCGGGCACGCCCCTGCAACAAGTCATCATCCTGCACGAGATGGCCCACGCCGTTCAGGACCGGCTGGTCGGGTGGGACAACCCGGAATTGAAGGCGACGTTCCAGCAGGCGGTGGACCGCAAGTTGTACGACGAGGTCAACGACCGTACCGGCCGGCGGGTGCGGGCGTACGCCCGGACGAACGCGCCGGAGTACTTCGCCGAGATCTCCTGCGCCTACCTGGACTCGTGCAACTACTTCCCGTTCAACCACGACCAGCTCCGCGGGTACGACCCGGCCGGCTACGCGTTCGTCGAGCGGGTGTGGAAGCACCCGGAGCGGTTCACCGCCGTCGCCAAGAAACCGGCCGGCGGCTCGGGCAAATCCGGGTCGTTCGCCGCCGTGCGGTCCAACATCGTCGCCGAGCGGGATGCGCAACTGAAGCTAGACCGGCTCCGGGCCCAGGCCAAGGACGGCCCGGCGGAGCAGGTCAAGAAGGGACTCCAGGACCTGGTCCGCGCGTATCCGGGCACCGCGGCGGCGGACGACGCCCGGCAGATGCTCAGTGCAATGAAATGACCGCTATCGGCGAGCCGGCCCGCCGGCGGCCGCCGGCCGTCCGCCTTGCCCGCCGGCCGATCGTGTCCCATGTTTGCACAGGTTATTCCCAGCGGACCGACTGCGCGGAGCGTGCGCCATGCGGCTGCACCCGGTGTGGGGCCTCATCCTGTTCTTCCTGGCCGCCCTGGCCACCACCTCCCTGGCCCGCGGGGCGGAGCTGGCTGGCGGCACGCCGAAAGGCTATGAGCTACGAACCGTCGAAGGATTCACGGTTTACGTCAACAGGAAGGTGTTGCAGCAACCGGTGGACCGTTGGGGCCGGCAGCCGCTGACCGTCTTGGAGCAGGAGCTGCATGACCTCCACCGCATCCTCGTGCCCAAGATGCTTCGCATCCTACAGGACGTGCCGATCTGGGCCGAGTGGGACCTAACCCACAAGCTCATCCCCAACGCCATCGCCGTTTACTACGGCGGAACGGCCGAGGGGCTGCTCAAGCTGAGCGGCGACCCGCGGAAAGTGAACTGCGTCGAGATCCTCTCGATGAAGCGGCTCGGGGAGGTCCGCCACCCCGGCAGGTCGCCGGAGCAGATCATCATCCTGCGCGAGATGGCCCACGTCGTCCACCACCGCCTGCTCGGGTGGGACAACCCGGAATTGAAGGCGACGTTCCAGCAGGCCTTGGACCGCGACTTGTACGACGAGGTGAACGACCGGTCCGGCCGGCGGACCACCTCGTCCGCCCGCACCAACGTGGCCCAGTACTTCGCCGAGGTCTCCTGCGCCTACCTGGACTCGTGCAACTACTTCCCGTTCAACCGGGCCCAGCTCCGGGGCTATGACCCGACCGGGTATGCCTTCCTCGAGCGAGTGTGGACGCACCCGGAGCAGGTCACGGCGATCGCCAAGAAGCCGACCCCCGAACCGGCCAAGGGGGCGAAGGGGGCCGCCACGGGTAAGCCCGCTCCGGGTAAGCCGGCCGCGGGCAAGGCGCCGGCGGCCCCGCGGCTGGACGCCTTCGCCGAGCGGTCCGCCCAGCTCAGGCTCGACAAGCTCCTGATCCAAATGCGCGAGGGCGACCCCCAAAAGGCCAGGCCGGGGCTGGAGGACCTCATCCGCCTGTACCCCGGCACGACCGCGGCCGGCGACGCCGAGAAGCTGCTCAAAGTGCTGAACTGAGACACGTCAATCCCGCTCGCCTTGTCGCGCCCTTCCCCCGGCGCGCCGGCGGCGATACGCTCAACTCTAGACACCGTGCCGGTCCCACCCGCGAGCCTGCCCCATGCGCTGGCCCCTGTCCGAATACGTCCTCAAAGGCGTCTTTCTCGGCCTGCTCCTGTGCGCCGCCCTGTCCGCCCCCGACGCGGCGGCCGCCGGCCGGGTGGGGCTGTGGCTGGGCGGCGGACTGGCGGCCGGGCTGGTCGTCGCCGCCGTCCGCAAGAACGCCCAGGGGTTCCGCCCCGCCGGCCGGCCGCTCACGTTCCTGCTGTTCCTTTTGCTCGAAAGCCCCGGCCTGGTCTACGCCGGGTCGGTCCTCGGCCTGGCGGCCGGAGCGTTCACCGTCTCGCCGGACGAGAACCGCCAACTGCTCGCCGCCACGGTCGGCGGCGGGGCCGTGCTCGGCGTCGGCTTGGCGATGCTGCGGACGGTGCGGCAGCCGAACGTCCGCCTCGGCGTCGCCCTGGCCGCGGCCGTCGCCATCGTCGCCGCGGCCATCGGCGCACTCGCCTATTACCCCGACCTGCTCTCCGAGGACCGGCAGCGGACGCTCGGCATCTTTCTGCTGCTCGGCCTGCCGTTCTTCTACCTGCTGACGTTCGTCGGCGAGGCGGAGGAGAGCGAGGTCGAGGTGGCGGCGTGGTGTGCGGCTCTGGCCGTCGCCGTCTGGCTCGTCAAACTGACGCCCACCTATCCGGCGCTCGGCCTGCTCGTGCCGCTGGTCATGTACTTCGTCTACACCCGGCAGGTGCTGCCGGGCCTGCGGGTGTTCAAGCACACGCTCCGCGGCCTGAGCTACGCCCGGCTGGGCCGCTACCGCCCGGCCCTGACGGCCCTGCGGCGGGCGGCCCAGCTGGACCCGAACAACCGCCTGGCCCGCGAGGCGCTGTGGGAAGTCCACCGCGACCTGGATGCCGCCCGCATCGCCGCCGACCCGGAGCTGGCCAACCTGATCGACCCGTACCTGTGCCTGGACCGGGTCGCCGCCCTGCTGTTGGCCGACCGGCCGACCGAGGCACAGCGGACCGAGTCGATGCACCTGCTCGACCTCGTCGCCGGGCAGGCTCCCGCGCTCTTGCCGCAGGTCACGTACTGGCGGGCCGTCGCCGACACCCACGCCAACCGGCTCGACCGGGCCGCCGAGGGCCTGACCCGACTGCTCGATTCGGCGGCGTGGCCGGCCGGCGACCCGTCCCGCAAGTCGGTCCTGCTGCCGGCGTGGCAGCTGGCCCTGACCCTGCATCCGGAGCTGAACCACCGCGTCGGCGCGGTCGAGGTGACGAAGCCGGGCCGGCGGCTGGAGGCGATCGCGGCCGTCGAGCGGACCTTAGCCGACGTGCCCGAGGACGCCGAGGCGTGGAAGCTCAAGCGGCTCCTGTACCACGACGTGACTGAGGCCGAATACGACGCCGGCCCCGTGACTGAGTTCGACCACGCCTACGCTCAGCAACTCGGCCTGGCCCTGGTCGCCGACCCCGGCCGGTGGCGGCGGGGGGTGGAGTACCTGCGGATCGCCGCCCGCGGCCTGCCGCAGAACGCGCCGTCGATCTACACCCAGGCGGCGGCGGCGTACGAGCGGGCCGGGGAGGCGGACGGTGCCCGCGCCGCCCTGGAGGCGGGCAAGCGGGCCGGGCTGGCCGTCGGCCCGAAGACGCTGCCCGACGACGAGCGGCACGCCTACTTCGCGCTGGTCCGGCGGCTGGCCGAGGACGCCCACGCCCGCGGCGACTACCGGGCCGCCGCCGAGGACTACCAGCTCTACACCCTCTACGAGCGGGCCGGGCTGGAAACCTACCGGACGCTGGCCGAGATGTACGAACAGCTCGGCGACGCCCTGGCCGCCGTCCGCGTCAACGAGCAGGCGCTGCTCTACAACGCCAAGGACCGCGACCTCCTGGCCCGCCGCGACCGCTACTACTACTCGGTCATGCCTGACCAAGTCCACGCCGCTCCCGACCAGCTCAAGCAGGCGATCGACGTGCGGTACTGCCTGACCAAGGCCCGGCAGGTACTCGACCACCGCGATTCGGACTTCGAGTCCGTCGACTGGGCGCAGCACCTGATCGAGCTGGCCCTGGCGGTTCGGCCGGACGGCATCGCCGCGAAGGTGCTGCTGGCCCGGGCGAAGCTGCGGCGGGGCGAGCGGGACGAGGCGGTGTCAATCCTCGAGTCAGTCCATTCGCCCAAGCCGGAGAAGTTCGACACCGACGAGGACCAGGAGGCGTGGTACTTCGCCTGTCGGCTCCTGGGCGACCTGTACCTGCGGGAGCTGGACCGGCCGGACCTGGCGGTGGCCTGCTACACCGACTTCCGCCCCAGTGCCAAGAGCGGGGCGGACACGCTGTACAAGCTGGGGGAGGCGTACGAACGACTCGGGGAGGCGAAGCGGGCGGCGAAGTTCTACGAGCAGGTGACCGCCTACGACGGCCACCCGCTCGCCCCGGACGCGCGGGCGGCGCTCATGCGGGTCAAGGCCTGACCGCCTGCCGGAGCGACCGCAACGCTCAGTGCGCGCACGTCCTTTATGAAAATCGGAAAAAATTCTGATCCGTCCACTTTACAGAGCCCGCTCCCTCATTTATTACTCATACTTGCCATCCGGCTGTGCGACACAGCCGGATGACACCCGCCGGCCGACCGTGCCTCGCCGCACCGGCCACATGCCTGCTTAGCCTCGACATCACGAACCCCGTGCCGAGGTCCTCCCATGCCGCGCCTTCCTTCCCGGCTGGCCCGTCGGGCCGCCCCGGTTTGGCTCGCCGCCCTGGCCGCCGCCGCACTGCCGCAACCGGCCCCCGCGCAAACCTGGACCAGTGCCGCCTCCGGCAACTGGACCGTCGCGTCGAACTGGGACACCAACAGCGTCCCGGTCAGCGGCCCGACGACGCAGCTCGTCTTCCCCAACCCGTTCGCCACGGCGTACACGGCCACGAACAACACCGGCGTCGCCCCGCAGTTCGTCCTCAACCGCCTGACGTTCACGAATGAGGCGGCCGCCACGGTCGCCAACGCCGCCGGCAACGGCCTCCAGTTCGCCGGCGTCAGCCCGCAGATCGTTGTGGACGGGGGTGGCGCGGCCACCGTCCAGGCGGTCAGCGGTACGACGACCAACCTGGCCACCACGGTGTCGGTAACCGGGGCCGGGCTGGGGACCCTTTCCCTCGTCGGGCCGATCGACGGGGCCGGCGGGCTCGACCTGAACCGCCCGACCGCCTCCCGCACGACGATCAGCCAGGTGAACTCGTTCCAGGGCGGGGTCATTCTGCGGAGCGGCGACCTGGCCCTGGCCACGTCCGCCGCCACCCTGGGGAGCGGGACGATCGACGTGCGGACGACCGGGACCGGGCTGGCCGCCACCGGCCGGCTGGTCCTCCCGTCCTCGACCACCCTGGCCAACCCGATCACGGTCGCGTCCGGGGCCGCCCTCACGCTGAGTGCCGGCATCGGCGACATCCTGAACGGCAACGTGAGCGGCGGCGGCAGCCTGTACGTCGGCAATGACACCGCCCTGGGGAGCGTGATCCTCCGCGGCGTCGCTAGCCACACCGGCGGTACGACCATCGCTTCCGGCTTCAGCCTGTCCCTGGCCGGGCCGGCCGGGGCGCTGACGGGGCCGTCCGTCACCGCCGTCCGCGCCTCGCTCGCGCCGGGCGGCACCGGGGCCGGCCTGATCCTGGATAGCACCACCGCCGACGGTGGTAATCACGCGGCCCAGGACCGCATCGCCGACACGACAACGATTACCCTGGCCCGCGCCGGGCTCCTCCTGGGCGGGGCGGACAATACGGGCACGACCGAAGTGGTCGGCACGGTCAACGCCTCCGGCTTCGTGCCGGTGGGCGTCCTGCCCGGGGCGAACGCCGGTGCGACGCTGACGATCACCCAGCTGAACCGGGGCAACCGCGGCACGTTCGCCTTCCGCGGCCCGCTGACCGGGGCCGCCCCCGGGACGGCCGGCTTCGCCAACATCCTCGTCAACCAGTTCGACGCCGGCCCCACGACCGCCCAGCTCGTCGGCGGCATTCTGCCGTTCGCGATCGGCGACGCGTCGATCAGCGGCGCCGGGACCGGGCTGGTGACGTACGACGCCGGCACCGGCGTGCGGAGCCTGACGGCCGGCGAATACGCCACCGGCCTTTCCCCGGCCGGAAGCGCCGGGGCGGCGAACAACGTCCAGGTGA
>DASXAN010000865.1:0-4119 GCA_036406755.1 Gemmataceae bacterium | reverse complement strand
CCCCCCCCCCCCCCCCCCCCCCCCCCCCCCACCCTACGGGAGCAACCATGAGCGTGTCCATCTCCCTGGCCGGCAAGGTGGCCCTGGTCACCGGCGGCGGCCGCGGCATCGGCAAGGCGATCACCCGCCGGCTGGCCGAGGCCGGGGCCGCCGTCGTCATCGCCAGCCGCAAGCTGGAGAATCTGCAAGCCACGGCCGCCGAGTTTGCCGGATTGCCGGGCAAGGTCGTGCCGATCGCCTGTCACGTCGGCCGCAAGGAAGAGGTCGAAAATTTGGTCTGCGAGACGGAGCGGCAGCTCGGGCCGGTAGACATCCTGGTGAACAACAGCGCCACCAACCTGGGTCAAGGCCCGGCCCTGGACGCCACCGACGAGATGCTCGACAAGATGGTGGAGATCAACGTGAAGGCGGCCCTGCGGCTGGTGCGGCTGACGGTGCCGCGGATGATCGACCGCGGCGGCGGGGCGGTCATCAACGTCGCCTCGGTCGCCGGGCTCCAGCCGCAGGACGGCGGGCTGCTCTACAGCTTCACCAAGGCCGGGCTGATCATGATGACCCGGTGCTGGGCCCGCGAGTTCGGGCCGCACGGCGTGCGGGTCAACGCCATCGCACCCGGCTTGGTGCAGACCGACTTCAGCTCATACCTGTGGGCGGACGCCGGGCGGCGGGAAGGGATCGTCGGCCGGCAGGCGCTGCCGCGGCTCGGGCGGCCGGAGGAGATTGGCTTCCTGGCGGTCTACCTGGCATCCGAGGAGGCGTCGTTCGTGACGGGTCAAGTGGTCGTCGCGGACGGCGGGCTGACGGCGTAGGACAGGCCGGCCCGGGCTGGACTGATCCCGCCCGGGCCGACGCGTTCGGGAGTGGGCGCCAGTGGATTCGAACCGGTGACTTCCACCATATGAGGAGACCGAGATCGCCACCGTTGGGCAGCCTGATCCGGCTTGGTTTCCAAGACCCTACACAGTCGCCGGGTACTCTCCAGTGGGACCGCTGGGCGGGGCAGAACGGCCCGCTGCTGACGTGCTACATCCTGACCACGGCGGTGAACGATCAGGTCCGGCGGCCGCACGACAAGATGCCCGCGGCCTTCACGCCGGCCAGGTTCGCCGCATGGCCGAATCCCCTCACGCCGGCAGACGCGGCCCGGTGGCTGCTGCGGCCATTACCGCCCAGCGAGTTGGAGACGGTCGCGGTTTCGCCGCTGGCGGACAGCCCGAAGAACGACAGGCGGGAGTTGCTGGTGCCGCCCGGGTGAGGCCGGCGAACGACGCGCGACCGGCCGGCCCGGTCACCCGAACAGGACCAGGACGCTCGGGGGCAGTTCGGCCGCGAACCGGCACCCGACCTCGTAGGCGTCGCCCACCCGGCTGCACCACCGCACCTCCGCCGCAATGGCCGGCGTGCCGGCCGAGGCGTGGCGGGCCGCGAGGCCGATCGCAGACCCGACGACCGCAGGCCGCTCCACCCGCAGGCGCAGTCCCGTCGGCGACCGGTCCAGGACACACCCGCAGACCGACCCGCCGGCCAGCCCCCGTACCTCCACCAGGACCGGCCTGCCGCCGCGGCGGACCCACCGCCTGCGGCCGCGCAGGACGGGCGGGAGCGGCCGGCGGGCGGCGAGGAGCCCGAGGGAGGCGACGGCGAGCACGGCGGCGACGGACCACAGGTGTGCAACCTGTGGCGCCACAGGGGAGACATTCAGGGTGAGCACGTCGTAGCCCTCGGCCGCGGTCATGTCGGCCACCCGGTGGATCCGCGGCTGGGCCGGAAGCCAGGTGGTGGGCGATGTCGGCGACGATAGCGGTCGGGCTGGGCGCGCCCGCGTAGACTCGGTCGAACGTGCCGTCCGGCGGGGCAGCGCCGGGGCGGGTCAGGGCGATGAGCAGCAGCCGGCCGCGGTCGGCCAGGGCCTCGGCCGCATCCGGGGTGCCACCCGACGAGGGCGGCGAGCGCGTCCACGGCCGTCGTGGCGACGCGGACGGAGCACCCGCCGCAGCGGAGGTCGGCGGCCACGGCCCCGGCGGCAGCCGGGCGTCCGCAACCAGCACGGCGGGCGGGCGCTCGACGGCGGGGCCATCGGAGGGCTCGCGGCCAGGGTGCGATGGGCTGCTAGATGGAATCAATTGCGGTCCCGCAGACCGCCACTGCGCGCCCCTTCAGCCCGCCCGCCCACCGGCCGATACTCCCCGCCTGGCAGTCGCCGAGCTGCCGTCCCAGGCCATCGCGTCGAGGTCGTCTTGACGCCCTACGGGACCGAGCCGTGCCTGCTCGGCCAGGTGTTTCGCGGCCGGCCCGGCCTCCGCGCGTTCGACGCGTGGGAGGACGGGACCGACACGACGGTTCACCACCCGGTGACGAGCTGACGGAGTTCGCCGGGCGGCTGGAGCGGGTTGGCGGCCGGGAACCGGGTCGGCCCGTTACCATCGCCAGGCGGCGTCGGCCGCCATCAGGCGCGAGGGGTGAAACCGCATTCGGTTCCGTGGCGGTTGGTCGGCCCCGGCCCCACTCATCCTGGCAGCCCGCCCGGCCAGACTCGCCGTGGAACTGATCTGCCCAGCCTGCCGCCGCCGGTTCGTCCTCCCCGTCTGCGCCCGCGGCGTCAGAGCCGTCACCTGCCCGCGATGCCGAAAGCGATTCCGGATCACGGAGCCAGACAGCCCGACACAATCGACCGACCAGCCCGCTGGCGACTCGGCTGCGGCCCGCGAACCGGAACGCCCGGACAGGGCCGTGTAGCGTCGGCCGCTCGGTCCGGGCTGCGACGATGACCCCGCCAGGCGGAGGGGCCGCCCAATCCCAACAGTATGTGCGGGACGACTCCGTCGCATCCCCGGCTGCGGCGCGCCAGGGTCCTTGGTATCTGGACGGCGTCGCCGCAGCCTGAGATCGACGGAGGGCGGTCAGCCGGCGGCGACGAAGATGCCGCCGGTAAAGGTCGGGTCATAGGCGACGAAGCGGTCCAGTTCGGTGAGGGAGGCGCCGTCGAGGACGCGCACATAAGGGCCGGGACCGGGGCCCGCACCCGCCAGAATGTCCGCGTGCCCGTCGCCGTTGAGGTCGCGGGCGCCGACGCGAACCCCACCCGGAAAGCTCGGGTCGAACGCGAGGAAGCTCTCGAGCATGGCCCCGTTGGCGCCGCTGAAGACCTTGACGAGCGGACTACCGCCGGCGCCCGGCCCCGTGATCACGTCGGCCTTGCCGTCGCCGTTGACGTCCCCGGCCGCCACCGTGACCCCGCCGGTGAAGACGGGCGAGTAGGCGAAGAACTGGTACAGCAACCCGCCGGTGGCGCCGCTGAAGGCGCGGACGTGCGGGCCGCCGCCGGGCCCGGCCCCGGTGATGACGTCGGCCTTGCCGTCGCCGTCCACGTCGCCGACCGCCACGGAGACTCCCCCTGTGAATGAGGGCGCGTAGGCGAAGAACGACTTGAGCACCGCCCCGGTGGCGCCGTCGAACACCTTGACGTGGGGGCCGCCGCCGGGCCCGGCCCCGGTGATCACGTCGGCCTTGCCGTCGCCGTTCACGTCGCCGACCGCCACCCAGACGCCGCCCGTGAACGAGGGCGCGTAGGCGAAGAACTGCCGGACGAGGGCGCCGGTAGCGCCGTCGAAGACCTTGATGTGCGGGCCGCCCCCGGGCCCGGGGGCGGTCACCAGGTCGGGGATGCCATCGCCCGTGACGTCGCCGACCGCGACGCGCACGCCGCCGAGGAAGGTGGGGGCGTACGCGAAGAAGCTGAGTTTCACCGACTGGGTCGCGACGTCGAAGATCTTGACGTGGGGTCCGCCGCCGGCGCCGGCCCCGGTGACGATGACGTGCGGGGTCGAGCCTGGTGGTGGCGGCGGGGGCGGCGGGGGCGGGCCGCTGTCGTCGTCGGTGATGGTCAGCGTGACGCTGCTGGGGCTGCCCAGGTGGGCGCCGGCCGTCGGGTTGGCCAGCCCCAGGGTCAACGTCTCCGGGCCCTCGACCACAGTGTCGTTGAGGATGGAGATGGTAACCGTCTTGCTCGTTTCGCCGGGCTGGAAGACGAGGGTGCCGTGCGTGGCGGTGTAGTCCTGGCCGGCGACCGCGGTGCCGTCGGCGGTGCTGTAATCGACCGTCACCGGCCCGCCCATGCCG
>DASXAN010000864.1:0-1833 GCA_036406755.1 Gemmataceae bacterium | reverse complement strand
GCCCGGCGGGTTGCGCTGTATGCGGAGCCGTGGGTGAAGCCGGGCGAGCGGCCGTTCGTGGTGCTGGCGACGCGGGAGGGGAAGGGGACCGAGCACGCCGCCCCGGCGGTGACGCTGCGGGTCGAGAAGCCGTAACGAACCACAGAGGCACAGAGGACACAGAGACAAGAACACAGAGAAGAAATGCGGAGACAGGAAGAGAGAAGGCAAATCCTCTTATTATCTTCTGATTGCCTTCTCTGTGTTTCTTCCTGTGTGTCCTCTGTGCCTCTGTGGTTCGTTCCTCTTCACTTCCCGCTCGACCCCGTGTACCGCTCCGCCAGCGCCCGCTTGATGATGTCAGTCTCGTTCTCGATCTTGCTCCACAGGTCCTGGCGGGCCTGGGCGCCGCGCTGGATCGCCTCCTGCTGCCGGGCCCGCACCTCGGCCTCGTTCGACTGGAGCCACACCCCGGGCTGGAGCCGCCGGCCCCACCCGGACGTGGCGTAGATGTACGGGGTGATGGCGATGCTCTTCTCCAGCTGCTGGACGTCCACCACGTCGCCCCGCAGCGACGCCGCGATCCCCTGGAGCCGGGCGGCCGTGGCCGCCCCGTACTTGGCCACGTCCTCGTCCACGCTGTACGTCGGCAGCTGCTCGATCTTCTGGGCGAACGAGTCGTACCAGGTGGCGAACCGCGTGAAGTCCTGCTGGGTGGACCGGCTCGGCCGCTGCAGGTCGTCCAGGTACGCCTGGATCGACCGGAAGTACCGCTGCGTCGCCAGGGCCTTGATCTGCCCGGCCAGGGCGGGGTCGGCCTCGGCCACGTCGGCCGGCGGCGGCGGCGGGGCGACCAGGCTCAGGATGCGGCGGAACCCCTTCTCCGGCAGCACGCCGGTCAGGACGACGGCGGTCCCGGACGCCTCGGCCTTCCAGTCCTCCAGCGCCTCGACGCTCGCCCCGCGGCGGGACAGGAAGTCGGTCAACAGCGGCTTGGCCCACGGCACCAGCGGCCCGGCCGGCTCGCCGAACTCGAACCGCAATTCGCCGCGGATGGCGTCCGTCACCATGATCGTCAGCGTGACCCCCTGGAGCGTGGCGAGCGCCTTGGCCACGGCCGCGGCCTCCCCGGCCTTGCCGGCGAACACCGGGGCGGCGGCCAGCTCCTTTTCCGCCGCGGCCGGGTTGACGGTGTCGGCCAGGTCGATCGCCAGCACGAACTGCGTCCGCCAGTCCCCGCCGGAAACGGCGGCCTTGAGGAACGGACTAAGGTGGATCACGCCGACGCTCTGTCCCGCCTCCCGCACCCACCGGGCCAGCTCCTGGCGGTCGGCCGGGCGGGACATGCCGATGATCCCCGGCCGGAACTGGACGAAGTACGCGTTCCGGGCCGACAGGACGGCCGGGGCGCCGGCCACCGTGTCCACCGCCCCCTTCTCGCGGGCGGCGATCTGGTCCATCGAGATCCGCATCTGGAGGCGGGCGACGCCGACGTCCCACTTCCCGCCGGACAGCGACCAGGGGTCGATGTGCGACGCCAGGGCGACGTTGTTGAGCGTCGGCGGGAACGGGAGCGGCCGCTGGGTGGCCCAATTCTCCTTCTGCGCCAGCGGGCTGGTGTAGACGGCGCGGACGTCCATGACGGTGGCGATGTTCGCGTTCGCGGGCAGCAGCGGCGTCAGGTCGGAGAACTTGTTCTGGGCCGGGGCGGGCGTGGTCCCGGCGAGGGCCAGCAGGGCGGCGAGGATGACGTGGCGGTGGCGCATGGTGGTCCCCCGGAGGATGGTCCGTATTGTAGCCCGCGCCGCGGTAAATCCCAAAACCCAAGCACCAAATCCCAACCTGATGTTTGGG
>DASXAN010000863.1:0-2542 GCA_036406755.1 Gemmataceae bacterium | reverse complement strand
ACTCCACTGCCGCCGCCGACTCCGCTGACGCCGGCCATGCCCGTTCCTCCAGGGATGGTCGTCGACGGTGCGGTGACGGGCGGTCCGTTCGTCGGCGACCTCCCGGCCTTGGGCAGTGCCCTGCCTGGGGCGCCGTGCCCGACCTGCTGCCCTACTGACCCAGGCTGGGCGCCGCTGCCCGGCGGGGCGTTCGTCCCGGGCCGCGGGCCGTGCGGCTACATCCTGTACGGCAGCGTCGAGTACCTGCAGTGGTGGATCCGCAGCGCCTCCCTGCCGCCGCTGCTGACGGCCAGCCCGGCCGGCGCGGCCGGCACGCTCGCCCCGGGCACGGTCGTCCTGTTCGGCGGCGACGAGGTCGCCCCCCAGGGCCGGGCCGGCGCCCGGTTCACGGTCGGCTGGTGGATGAACGAGTGTCAGAACTTCGGCGTCGTTGGCAGCTACTTCTTCCTCGCCCGGCGGGGCGACGACTTCTCCGCCGCCGGCGACGGGGTGTCCGTGTTGTCCCGGCCGTTCCTGAACATTAACCCGGTCGTCGGCGGCTCGCTGATGACGCCCATCGCGGACCGCGAGATCATCGCCCGCCCCGGCGAATCGACCGGCATGTTCACCGCCTCGACCAGCAACGCGCTATGGGGGGCCGACATCAACGCCCGGATGAACCTGTGGAACGGGTGTCGCGCCAGGCTCGACGGGTTGGTTGGGTTCCGCTACCTGCGGTTCGACGAGGAGCTGCACCTGAATGAGTCGTTCGCCGCGACGGCCGGCCCGAACGCCGGCCGGATGGGCATGCTCTCGGACAACTTCCTGGTGACGAACGACTTCTACGGCGGGCAACTCGGCCTGATGGGCGAGCTGAAGCGCGGCCGGTGGTCGCTGGACCTGATCTCCAAGGTCGCACTGGGCACGTCGCACCAGATGGTCAACGCCACCGGCGCCCAGATGGGCGTGAACGAGTTCGGCCAGATGGTCACCGGGGCGGGGCTGCTGGTGCAGCCGTCCAACGCCGGTGCCCACACCCGTGACGTGTTCTCGGTCGTCCCCGAGGTGACGCTGAACCTCGGCTACCAGGTGACCGACCACCTCAAGCTGTTCGTCGGCTACAACTATCTGTACTGGAGCAACGTCCTCCGCGCCGGCGACCAGATCGACACGACGCTGGACGTGAATTCCCGCGTGTTCCCAATCACTCAGTCGCCGGGGGCGGTCCGCCCGGCAGTTCGATTCCAGGACACGAACTTCTGGGCCCAGGGCATTAATTTCGGCCTCCAGTTCACCTGGTAGCTGGGAGCCGGAAAGCGCCGCGGCGGCCGGCGGGGTTTTCCGTCGCCGGCCGCCGCGGCGCTTTCCGGCCGTCACCAGCCGAGGATCGTCCAGAGGCGGTGGCCCAGGACCAGCCCGCCGACCGCCGCCGCGGTCGCACTGGCGAGCAGGACGGCGCCGGCGGCGATGTCGAGCACCCCGATCAGCCGCTGCTTCGTCGGATCATCCAGCCCGCGGAAGAGCGTTTCCAGGGCGCTGTTGAACAGTTCTGCCGTCAACACCGCGCCGACGCACCCGAGCAGGATCGCCCACTGGAGCACGTCGCACTGGAGGGCGACGGCGGCAGCCACCACGAGTGCGGCGCAGAAGAAGTGCACGAAGAAGCTGGAGTGCCCACGGACGCCGAGCTTGACCCCCCGGCCGGCGTCTAGAAACTTGTCCCGCCACCGCCGGCAGGGCCGGCGGGCGGCGGTCGGCCGGTCGGCCGGTGACGCGTCGTGGGGCCAGAGCATGGGGGTCATTGTACACGGCCCCGCGAGGGTCAGCGGACCGGGCCGCGACCAAACATCCCGGCCCCCGGCGGCCGGCTGGCAGCCACGACGTTCGGCACCACCTCGAACGTCACGCCGAAGTTGTTCACCAGGGCGTTGTAGGTAAACCCGAGACTGAGTGTCAGGTCCGACCCGATGCGGGTGATGACGACCGAGTTCGACAGGCTCTGGTTGGTCCCGAAGTCGTACACCGAGCTGGCCGTGATCGCGTACTTCGGGCTGAACACGTACGTCGCCGACGAGATCAGCGCCCGGCTGTCGATCGGGTCGATCTGCCGGTATCCGAGGTAGAAGCTGGTCCGGTCCGGGCGGTTCATGGTCGTGCCGATCGTGAACACCCGGGCTCCGTCGTCGATCGGGTCGAACCAACCCGTGGACACGACCGCCGTCCGGTCGCCAATGTTCCACGTCGCATCGTACTCGAGGAACGCGGCGTCCTTGCCGAAGTTATCCCGCTGCGGGTGCGGGAAAAAAGACGCGGACAGGTCCAGTGTGACGTAGTCAACGACGTGCTCCATCCCCGGGTAGCCGCGCTTGGTCTGCCAACGCTGACGAACGTCGGCTTGGAACACCTCGATGGTGTCCCGGGTGTCGATCCGGTCCTCGACCAACCGGCGGATGGCGTACAGCTGGGGGTCGAACACGGGTAACGTGGCCAGGGCAATGCCGTGGGCCGGGTTCAGGAACGGCTCCCGCGGGAGGATGTCTCGAATGGCCTGGTCGGTGGCGTC
>DASXAN010000862.1:0-2330 GCA_036406755.1 Gemmataceae bacterium | reverse complement strand
TCGACTTGCCGATGGACGCGAGGCGGTCGTCGAGCTTGTGCCGGGCCCCCTCGCCGGCGGACACCAGGGCGATGACGGCCCCGACGCCGATGACGATGCCGAGGCTGGTCAGGGCGGACCGGCCCTTGTGCGCCCGCAGGGCGTCGAGGGCGACGCGGAGGGTGGAGGTCAGGGTCATGGTTTGAGTGTGTCGCTAACGATCAGCCCATCCCGCAGTGTGACGATCCGCTCCGCCGTCTCCGCCACCGACGGGTCGTGCGTCACCAGCACGATCGTTTGCCCGGCCGCGTGCAGCCGGCGGAACTGCACCAGCACCTCCGCCCCGGTGGCCGTGTCCAGGTTGCCGGTCGGCTCGTCGGCCAACAGCAGTCGCGGCTCGTTCGCCAGCGACCGGGCGATGGCCACCCGCTGCTGCTGGCCGCCGGACAGCTGGTTGGGCCGGTGCCCCGCCCGCTCGGACAGGCCGACGCGGTCGAGCAGCTCCAGCGCCCGCTTCCGCCGCTCCGCGGCCGGCCGGCCGGCGTAGAGCATCGGCAGCGTCACGTTCTCCCACGCCGTCTGCCGCGGCAGCAGGTGGAACCCCTGGAAGACGAACCCGATCTTGCGGTTCCGCACCCGCGCCAGCCCGGTCCGTGACAGCCGGCTGACGTCCTTATCCTCGAACAGGTAGGTGCCGGAGGTGGGTCGGTCGAGCAGGCCGATCAGGTGCATGAGCGTGGACTTGCCGGACCCGCTCGGCCCGACCAGGGCGACGAACTCGCCGGCCTCGACGGTCAGGGACACACCGCGGAGCGCCCGGACGGCCTCGCCGCCGAGGGCGTAGGTCTTGGTCACGTCCCGCAGCTCGATCAGGCGGCCCAAGGGTTGAATCTCATTTCGTGACGCCGCGACCGGAGTCCGCGAGGGGAGCGCTCGAGCGCTCCGCTCGCGGACTCCGGTCGCGGCGTCACGGGGTTCAGAACAACCGCAGCCCCGGCGACTGCTTCTCCGCCGGCGCCGCGATCAGCACCCGCGGCGGCCGCCGCTGGTCCGGCTTCTCGTCCGGGTCCCACGCCTGCACTTCGACGAACTGCCCGTCCTGCGCCCCGGTCAGCTTCAGGAACAGCGGCCGCGGCGGCCCGTCCCCGTCCCGTGCCCACACGAGTTGCCAGTCGGCCCGGTCCGGCCGCGCCTCCCACCGCGCCAGTTTCGCCCGCGCTGCCTCGTCCTGCCGGGCCGCGTCCAGCGTCACGCCGCGGGCCGCCAGCGGCAGCTTCCACACGCCGTCGTGCTTGCGCAGTTCCAGCTCGACCGCGGCCGGCATCCCGGGCCGCAGCCGCCACTCGCCGGTCGATGAGTCCTTCGCATTCTCGGCCGCCACCGTCACCGGGTAGAACACGGCCCCGGCCACCGTTGCCGGCACCGGCTTGACCTGCTTGACCGCCCCGCGGAACGTCACGTCCGGGAACGAGTTGACGGTGAACGTCGCCGGCAGCCCGGCCTTCACCCGGCCGATGTCGCCCTCGGCCACCTGGGCGACGACCTCCATTCGGGCCAGGTCGGCCGCCACCGTGAACAGGTGGGCCGACAGCGGCGGGCCGATCTGCTGCCCGGCCGTGACCTTGCGATCGATGACCACGCCGGCCGTCGGGGCGCGGACGGTGCACAGGGCCAGCCCGTGCTCGGCCAGTTGCAGCGCCGCCTCGGCCTCATGCACCTTGACCCCGGCGACGTGGACGGCCGCCTCGGCCGATCGCAGCGCCGCGTCGGCCATGTCCACGTCCCGCTGCTGGCCGCCGGCCTTGAGCAGGTCGTTGGCCCGCTGCACCGCGACCTTGGCGGCGTCGCGGGCCGCCTCCGCACGGCCGACGTCCGCCTTGGCGAGCTCGACCGCCACCTCCGCCTGCTTGACCCGCAGCCGCGCGAGCCGGTCGTCCATCCGCAACACCGGCTGGTCCTTCTCGACCGGCTGCGGCACGTCCACCAGCACCTCGGCGATCCGGCCGGCCAGTTCGGTACCGACGGCAACCGCCTCCCGCGGCTGGAGCACGCCGGTGGCGCTGACCGTCTCGGTAATCGTGCCGTACTCCACCGGCTGCCAGACGCCGCCATCGGCGACCGGCCTGGCCGCGGCGTGCTGCCAGTAGTAGGCGGCGCCGGCCAACCCGGCGGCGAGCAGCACGATCACGCCAAGCAGCTTCTTCACAGTCGCTCCTCGAACAGCAAGGATCACTTCATTGTCGCACGGTCGTCCGGTCACGCCAAGCATGGTGCGGCGCGGGAGGGCGAGGCTACTGCCGAGCCGGGAAGCGGGCACCAGCGAACGGCTCGGCAGTAGCCTCGTCCTCCCA
>DASXAN010000861.1:0-5202 GCA_036406755.1 Gemmataceae bacterium | reverse complement strand
ACCCTTCCATCGAGGAGACACGACATCAGACACTTCGACCGAACCCCGCCGCAGCAAGAGCGCGGCCCCCGGATGAACGAGCAGATCCGCATCAGCCCCATCCGGCTGATCGGCGCCCAGGGGGAGCAGCTCGGCATCGTGCCGACCTCCCAGGCCCAGGAGATGGCCCGCGAGGCCAACCTGGACCTCGTCGAAGTCGCGCCGACCGAGCGGCCGCCGGTCTGCAAGATCATGGACTACGGCAAATTCCGCTACGAGCAGTCGCGGAAAAAGGACAAGCAGAAGTCGCACCAGCAGAAGCTCAAGGAGATCCGCGTCCGCCCCAAGACCGGCGTCCACGACGTGGACACGAAGATCAACCAGGCCCGCAAGTTCCTCGAACACAAGGACAAGGTGCTGGTCAACGTGCTGTTCCGCGGGCGGGAGTTGCAGCACATCGAGGAGGGCCGGCGGATCATCGACGGGATCGTGGAGAAGCTGCTCGACGTGGCCAAGGTCGAAAAGGCCCCGTCAATGGAGGGCAAGCGGATGACGGCGATGCTCGCCCCGAAGTAAAAATGCCGCTGCCGCCCCGGCCCGCCGTTCCTACAATGTCCGAACGTCGGGTTACGGGTACACGAGCCACCCCCGGAACCCTTGGGCCGCCCCAGGGGTTCCTTGATTTTTCGGCCGCGGGGCAGCCATGCCGAAGCAGAAGACCAACAAGAGCGTCCGCAAGCGGGTCCGGGTCACCGGGACCGGCAAAATCAAGCGGAACAAGGCCAACAAGCGGCACTTGCTCAGCGGCCGGACGTCCAAGCGGAAGCGGCAACTCCGCCGGACCGAAATCCTGCCGACGTCGATCACCAAGAAGTACCTGCGGGCGCTGGGCGAAGGTTAAACGAAAAAGACCCACCCGGTGCCACGGGTGGGCTTGGGTTGAGGAGTCCGTCCCATGGTCCGGGCCCGCAGCGGCAAGACCGTCATTCGCAAGCGCAAGCGGCTGCTGAAGCTCACCAAGGGCTTCCGCCTGGGCCGGCACAACACGATCAAGCAGTCCAAGATCACGCTCATCCGCGCCGGCGTGTTCGCCTTCCGCGACCGCCGGGTGAAGAAGCGGGAGTTCCGCCGGCTGTGGATCGTCCGCATCAACGCCGCCTGCCGCATGCGGGGGCTGCGGTACGGCGAGTTCATGTCCGGGCTCCAGCGGGCGATGGTCGCCCTGGACCGCAAGTCGCTCTCCGAGATCGCCATCCACGACCCGGAGACGTTCTCGAAGCTCGTCGCGCTGGCGCGCGAGAACCTTCCGGCACCGGCCGTGTCTGCTTGATCGGGTAGGTCCTATAGGTCCCATAGGGCCTATGGGATCTATCTGCCATGTCCACCGCCTCCCCCACCGACCTCGCCGCCCTGGAGCGACAGGCCCTCACCGAGCTGGCCGCCGCCGGCGACGAGCCGGCCCTGCGCGCCTGGAACAGCAAGTACTTCGGCAAGCAGGGAGAGCTGGCCCTGGCCCTGCGGCGGATCGGCGAAGTGCCCCCGGCCGACCGCAAGGCCTACGGCCAAGAGGCCAACCGCGTCAAGGAGGCGCTGACGCAGAAGTACGACGAGGCCCTCGCCGCCGAGCAGGAGCGGGCGCTGTCCCGGTCGCTCACCGAAAACCCGCTCGACGTGACGCTCCCCGGCCGGCCGCAGTCGCCCGGCCGGCTGCACCTGGCCACGCAGGTCCTGCGGAAGATCTACGCCATCTTCGCCGACCTCGGCTTCCAGGTGTACCGCTCCCGCGACGTGGAGACCGACGAGTACAACTTCGAACTCTTGAACATGCCGCCGCACCACCCGGCCCGGGACATGTGGGATACGTTCCACACGACCACGCCGGGCGTCCTGCTGCGGACGCACACCTCGCCGGGCCAGATTCACGTCATGCGGGAGCTGTGCCCGCAGCCGGTCCGGGTCATCCTGCCGGGCATGTGCTACCGGTTCGAGCAGATCACGACCCGCAGCGAGATGCAGTTCCTGCAGGTGGAGGGGCTGGCGATCGGCCCGTCGATCCGCATGACCGACCTGGTCGGGACGATCACGGCGTTCGCCCGCCGGCTGTTCGGCCAGGAGCGGCAGGTGCGAATTCGGTCGAGCTACTTCCCGTTCACGGAGCCGTCGATCGAGGTGGACGTGGACTGGCCGAAGGACGACCCGAACGCCGACCGGCTCACGAAGGGCACCGGCTGGCTGGAGATCATGGGGACGGGCATGGTCCACCCGACGGTGCTCCGCAACGGCGGGTACGACCCGGAGAAGGTGAGCGGGTTCGCGTTCGGCATGGGTCCTCAGCGGATCGCCATGCTGCTGCACGCGATCGACGACATCCGCCTGTTTACGCAAAACGACTTGCGGTTCTTGCAGCAGTTCTGACGTGGTTCGCCGCGACGCGCAGCGGAGCGTGTCTCTCCGCGCTTCGCGTCGCGGCGAACCATGGAGATCCGCTTTCCCAGGACGCGACCCATGAAAGTCCCCCTCAGCTGGCTGCGCGAGTACGTGGACGTTACCCTCCCCGTCGGCGAGCTGGCCCGTCGCCTGACGCTGGCCGGGCTGGAGCTGGCCGCCGTCCGCGCCTTCGGCCTGCCTGCCCCGGACGGCCTGAAGGTCGAGGACGCCGGCCCGGTCTGGGCCAAGGACAAGGTCGTCACCGCGAAGGTGCTCAAGGTCGAAAAGCACCCCAACGCCGACAAGCTCAAGCTGGTCCACGCCGACTACGGGGCCGGCCAACCGAAGGTCGTCGTCACCGGCGCACCCAACCTCAACGTCGGCGACGCCGGCCAGAAGGTCGTCCTCGGCCTCGCCGGCACCCAGTACTGGGACGGCCACGCCACGCCGAAGAAGCTCAGCGTCCTCAAGCCGACGCAGCTCCGCGGCGTGCCGTCCGACGCGATGGTGATGTCCGAGTTCGAGCTGGGCCTGTCCGACGAGCACGAGGGCATCATCATCCTCCCCGAGGACGCCCCAATCGGCGTGCCGCTGGCCGACCTGTGGGGCGACTACGTGCTCGACCTGGACATCCTGCCGAACATGGCCCGGTGTCTGTCGCTGCTCGGCGTGGCCCGCGAGGTCGCCGCCCTGACCGGCGCGACCGTGAAGCTGCCGCCGACCGATTATTTAGCCCCCCGTGATTCACGGGCGGCTAACTTGCCGATCGACGGCCAGGTGACGGTTGCCATCGCCGACCCGAAGCTGTCGGCCCGGTACGCGGCGCTGCTGATCCGCGGCTTGAAGATCGGACCGGCCCCGGCGTGGATGCAGCGGCGGCTGGCCGCGGCCGGGATGCGGCCGATCAGCAACGTCGTGGACGTGACCAACTACGTCATGCTCGAGTGGGGCCAGCCGCTGCACGCCTTCGACTACGACGTGCTGGTCAAGCGGGCCGGCGGCAAGCCCCCGGCCATCACCGTCCGCCCGGCCAAGGCTGGCGAGATTCTCGTCACCTTGGACGGCGTCGAGCGGAAGCTGACGCCGGAGACGCTGGTGATCGCCGATTCAGCCGGCCCGGTGGCGCTGGCCGGCGTCATGGGCGGCCGCGACACTGAGGTGTCCGCCGGCACAACGAACATCCTGTTGGAGTCGGCCAACTTCGACCTGGTGAGCATACGCCGGACGATGCGGGCGCTGGATCTGCCGAGCGAGGCGAGCCTGCGGTTCAGCAAGGGCATCCACCCGGAGCTGGTCGCCCCGGCCGCCGGCCGGGCCGCCCGCCTGCTGGCCGAGCACGCCGGCGGCACCGTCGCCCCCGGCATGGCCGACACCTACCCCGGCAAGCCGAAGCCGCAGGTGATCGACCTGCGGCTGTCGGAGGTCAAGCGGCTGCTCGGCGTGGACGTGCCGCTGGCCGAGGTCACCCGCATCCTGACGGCCCTGGAGTTCAAGGTCGAGCAGGCCGGCCCGGACGCGGTGCGGGCGACGACCCCGCCGAACCGCCTCGACATCCAGGCCGGGGCCGCCGACCTGATCGAGGACGTGGCCCGGGTCTACGGCTACGACCGCCTGCCGGCGACGCTGCTGGCCGACCCGCTGCCGCCGCAGACCGGCAACGCCGACCTGGAGCGGGAGGAGCATGTCCGCGACCGGTTCGTGGACCTGGGGTTGCAGGAGGTCATCACCTACGCACTGACGACGCCGGAGCGCGAAGCCCCCTTGCAGCCGCCGCCGGCCGGCTACGTCACGATCGTCAACCCGATCTCGACGGAACGGGTCGCCATGCGGCACACGGTCCTGGCCGGCGTGCTGGAGGTGGTCGCGTTCAACCTCAAGCACACCGACACGGTCCGTGTCTTCGAGGTCGGCAGCGTCTACCTGCAGCGCGACGGGCAGAAGCTGCCCGATGAGCCCCGGCGGCTGGCCGTCGCCCTGACCGGCAAACGAACGCCGCCGACGTGGCAGGACGGCATCACCGCCCCCACCGACCTCAACTTCTACGACCTCAAGGGCGTGGTGGAATCGCTGGCCGGCGACCTGCACCTGCCGAACGTGACTTATCGCCGCGCGGCCGCGGCCCCGCACCTGCACCCCGGCCGGTCGGCCGACCTGCTCGTGGACGGCAAGCCGGTCGGCAGCTTCGGCGAGCTGCACCCGAAGGTGGCGAAGGTGTTCGACTTGGCTGGCCGGGCGGTGCTGGCCGGCGAGTTCGACCTGGAGGCGATCCTGGCGGCCGTCCCGACGCGGTACGCCTACAGCCCGGTGCCGCGGTTCCCGGCGGCGCTGCGGGACGTGGCCGTGGTGGTGCCGGAGGACGTGACGGCCGAGCGGGTGCTGGCGGAGGTGCGGACGGCCGGCGAGGCGCTGCTGCGGGACGTGCGGCTGTTCGATCTGTACCGGGGGCCGAGCATCCCGGCCGGGACAAAGAGCCTGGCGTTCGCCCTGACGTACCAGGCCGACGACCGGACGCTGACGGACAAGGAGGTGGACAAGGCGCACAAGAAGATCGAGGACCGGCTGCAGCACGTCCTCAAGGCGCAGATCCGGGGGAAGGAGTCATAACCGAGGCGGTTCATCGAACAGAGACAATTGCACCGGCCGTCGGACCATTTTCGGCGGATCGTAATTCATGATGAGGAGTTCGGTGACGGCGCGGTTGCCCGAATCCAAGTTGATCTCGCGGCGGTTATCGATGGTTCGGATGGTGTACCCGCGGAACAGGTCGCGCACGAACGGCGTGTCACTATTACTGAG
>DASXAN010000860.1:0-5017 GCA_036406755.1 Gemmataceae bacterium | reverse complement strand
GGCTGGAAGACGAGCGTCTGCTCCCATGTCGAGCCGGTTTTGTATCCCGCTCCCGGCTTGGTGTAGGCGTACCGCAGCCGCACCGCGACGAACCCGTCGCCGCGGACGACCTCCGGCGTGAGCTGCTTCGCCTGCGTGCAGAGCTGCGGGCCCTCGACGTAGTGCTTGGGCCGATTGCCGTGCAGCTTCGGGCTCCTCTCGTAGCCATCGTCCCGCCAGCCGGGGGCCAGCAGGAAGTCCATGACGTGCAGGCCGAAACCGAGGTCGCGGGCGCCGGTCTGGTTGTCCACGAAACTGCCGCCGGCGATGCCGCTGACGTAGCCGCGGCTGTTGACACGGGCCTGGAGTTTGTCCGTCTCGATCCGCACGAAGCCGTCGCCGTATTCGACGCGGATCGCCTGCGGCTCCGCGGCGGGAGCGAGGACGGCCCCGACCGCGACGAGACTCACGACCGCCAGCCAGCGTGCCATGACTACTCCCGCTTGTCCGGCCCCGGCTGGCGGTAATACAGCTCGGTCAGGTCGGCGAGGCGGGCCCATGCCGGCGTCGCCATCTGCTCGTCCGTCATCCGCCACGTCCAGTTGCCGCTCGGCGTGCCGGGCACGTTCATTCGCGCCTCCGAGCCAAGTGTGAGGACGTCCTGCATCGGCACGATCGCGAAATCGGCCACCGACGCCCAGGCCGTGCGGATCAGCTGCCAGACGGGGTCCTCGTCCGCGTGCGGGTCGTACCGGCGGAAAAACTGCCGCTCGCCCTCGGTGATGTGCTGCCACCAGCCGAAGGTCGTGTCGTTGTCGTGCGTGCCGGTGTAGACGGCGGCGTTGCGGACGTGGTTGTGCGGCAGGAACCGGAACTCGACCGCTCCGCCGTAGGCGAATTGCAGGATGTACATGCCCGGCAGCCCGAACTGGTCGCGGAGGGCGTGGACCTCCTTCGAGATCAGCCCCAAGTCCTCGGCCACCAATGGCAGGCCGCCGAGCGCCTGCCGCAGCGCCGCGAGCAGGTCGCCGGCCGGGCCCTTGACCCATTCGCCCTTTTGGGCCGTCGGCGCGCCGGCCGGGATGTGCCAGGCCGCCTCAAAGCCGCGGAAGTGGTCGAGGCGGACCAAGTCCACCTGCCGTAGGTTCGCCCGAATGCGGGCGATCCACCAGGCGTACCCTTCGGCCTTCATGCGGCCCCAGTCGTAGAGCGGATTGCCCCAGAGCTGGCCGGTGGCCGAGAAGTAGTCGGGCGGCACGCCGGCGACCACTTTCGGGCGGCGGTCGGCGTCGAGCAGGAACTGCTCGGGGTGGGCCCAGACGTCGGCCGAGTCGGCGGCGACGAAGATGGGGGCGTCGCCGAACAGCTTGACGCCGAGCCGGTGGGCGTGTTCGCGGAGGCCGCGCCACTGGCGGAAGAACAGGAACTGGCGGAACTGCTGCGTCCCGACGGCGTCGACCAACTCCCGCCGCGCCCGGTCCAGCGCCGCCGGCTCGCGGCGGACCAACTCGGCCGGCCACTCGTCCCAGCTCCGCCCTCCGTGGGCGTGCTTGATCGCCATGAACAGGGCGTAGTCGTCGAGCCAGTGCGCCTCCTCACGCTTGAACTGCTCGAACGGCCCCCGCAGCTGGCCGCCGGCCCCGCGGCCGAACGCCTGCCAGGCCCGGTCGAGCAGCCAGTGCTTGAACTTCGTCACGTTGTCGAAATCGACCTTACCCGGCGGGAAGTGGACGTTCGCCAGATCCGACGGGGCGATCAGGCCGTCCCGCGCCAGCAAATCGGGGCTGATCAGGTTGGGGCTGCCGGCAAACGCGGAATAACTCTGGTACGGCGAGTCGCCATACCCCGTCGGCCCGAGCGGGAGGATCTGCCACCACGTCTGCTGGTGCCGGGCGAGCGTTTCGACCCAGGCGTGGGCGACCGGGCCCAGGTCGCCGATGCCGTACCGGCCGGGCAGCGACGTGGGGTGCAGGAGAATGCCGGCGGAGCGGCGCTTGAGCGGTTCCGGCTGCGTCGAGGCCATGCGACCCTCGGGTGCGGGGGGCGGGTCCGCCGTCCTGTCCTCGCATTTCTTATTCCATGACCCCTTCCCGCGTCTCGCGGACGAGGTGGTCGACCACCGCCTTGGGGTCGCCCGTCTGCTCGTACACCCGCACCTGCCGGTCCGCGCTGTTGCCCTCGTCCAGAATCCGGAAGGCGTATTCGACTTCCTTGCGGGTGCCCAGTTCGTCGAGCACGTCACCCAGGAACCATTCGATGAACTCCCGCACCAAAGCCCGAGCCGGCAGCTCCTCCTGCTTGCCCAGGTCCATGAGCTTGCCGTCCAGCCCGTACCGCACCGCCCGCCACTTGTTCTCTTCGATCAAGGCCGTCGGGTAGATGCGGAAGGTCATGTTGTCCCGGCGGAGCTTCCAGAGCTTGGCGATCAGGGCCTGGAACAGGGCGGCCACGCACACTGCCTCGTCCACGCGGGTGCAGACGTCGCAGATGCGGAACTCTAACGTCGGATACCGCCAGTTCGGCCGCACGTCCCACCAGAGCTTCGTCCCGTCCGGGATGCACCGCGTCTTGACCAGCGTCTCGACCAGGTACGACAGGTCGGCCCACGACCCGAACACCGGCGGGATGCCGGACCGCGGGAACGCCCGGAAGATGATGCTCCGGTATGACCGCAGCCCGGTGTTGCGCCCCTCCCAGAACGGCGAGCTGGCGGCAAGACACAGGACGTGCGGCATGAAGTACCGGCCGACGTTCATGGCGTCGATCAGGAACTCGCGGTCCTCGATGCCGATGTGGACGTGGGTGCCGAAGATCAGAAGTTGCTGCGCGAGGTCGGCCATGTCCTGCTTGACGCCCATGTACCGCTCGAACGGCGTGATCTCCTGCTTCATCCACGACGAGAACGGGTGGGTGCCGGCGGCAGCGATGACCAGGCCGTGGTGGGCCGCCAGGCCGATGACGTGCCGCCGCAGGCGGACAAGTTCGGCCCGAGCGTCGGCAGGCGACTTGCACACCTCGGTGCCGACCTCGACCATCGACTGGTGCAATTCCGCCTTGACCTGCTCGCGGAGCGTGAGCTTGTCGTGCTCGAGGAATTGCGTGATGTACGACCGCAGTTCCCGCGTCTCCGGGTCGATGATCTGGTACTCTTCCTCGATGCCGATGGTGAGCGAAGGCGGGGTCATGACGGGTCATCCTTCTTCGATCACGAACGTCGGCACGGTCGAGCCGCCGCCGGCCGTCACGTTCACCAGCGCCTCGGTCGAAATCCGCGTCAGGCAGGCGGCCATCGCGCCGCCGTAGCCGACGAACGGGTTCGTGTCCAGCATGCGGTCGATCAGGTGCAGCTTGCCGTCGTGGAAACTCGGGTAGACCTCGTGCGGCAGGTTGACCCGCTCCTGCACCACGTACGGCTCGGCCAGCGCCGATCGCACCGCCGCCTCCCACGCCGGGCCGTCCACCGTCCAGCCGAGGACGATCCCCTTGCCGCCGTACTCGTCGTTGGGCTTGAGGACGAACCGCTCGCGGTGCGCCAGGATGAGTGGAACCAGGTCGATCGCCTCGCCGCCGTATGCGGTCTTGCGCTCGGCCACGACCCGCGTCCAGGGGATGTGATCGGCGATCGCCTGCCGCTCCTCGGCGGTGAACAGGCGGGCGTTGTGCTCGTCGGAGAGGACGGCGAAGCTGGCCTTCTTGTAGAGCATCTTGCAGCGGAAGCCGTTGACCATGCACACGGCACCGTCTTGGACTGCCCGGACGACCGGGTCCTCCAGTCCGCCGCGCTCCAGTAGTTCGCTAATGAGGACGCGCTTGTAGATGACGTTGAACCGGAAGTCGCCGGCCCGGATGGTGCCGTGGCCGTAATCCACGTCCCGCGGGTCCACGATCCGGCAGTCGATGCCGTGGTCGCGGAAGTAGCGTTCGAAGATGCGGAACTCGCTGACCGTTGGCACGTCCTTCCAGTCGAGAATGGCGACCCGCGGCGGCTCAGAGCGGTGTCCCTGCCACCGCTCGAACGAGTCGAGCAGGGCGTCGAGGACGTGCGGCCGGGCGGGGATCGGTCGGACCTCGTACCGCCGCTGGAACGCCCGCATCACCGGCAGGCCGAAGAACGCCTCGGTGAGCGCGTCGTTGTACCCCGCACCGGCCGGCGTCTCGGCGTTGTACTCGGTGAACTTCAGCTCCCGCTCCGAGACGAAAAACGAGTCGAGGCGGGCGGTCGGACTCGGGTCCGGGAAGCCGGGGTCGGCGGCGAGGATCTGCTCCTCCTCCGGCCGTAGGCCGAATTGGCCGCGGAAGCCGGCGTCGGTCAGGGCGGCGTCGTAGACCTTCCGAAACGCCGGCAGCAGCGCCCCGACGCGCCGCCGGAGGAAGCGGTACTGGTCCGGCGTCAGGAACCGCGGCCGGAGGACCGAGCAGACTGGGCGGGTGCCGAAGTACAATTGGTGCAGCGCCGACTGCCGCTCCAGCTGGGCCTGCGACGCCGTGGCGACCGGGTCGGTGAGCAAGTCGTGGTAGACCGCGACGGCGTCGGCGAGCGACACGGACGGGGCTCCGGGGTCGGCGAGTGTCAGCGGTGAGTGTAAGCCCTGCCGGCGGTCGCGCCCAGCGTGCGGGAGGTTTTTCCGTGCCCGGCCCCGAGGTATTCCGCGCCACGACCGTCCTGACCGGCCCGACCGGGTCCGGCAAGTCGGCGCTCGCCCTGGACTACGCGGAGCGGAGCGGGGCCGAGATCGTGGCGATGGACTCGATGACGCTGTACCGCGGGCTGGATGTCGGCACCGCCAAGCCGACCGCCGCGGACCGGGAGCGCGTCCCGCACCACCTGATCGACGTGTTGGAACCGTGGGAGTCGGCCAGCGTCGCTTGGTGGCTGGACCGGGCGGCATCGGCCGTCGCCGACATCCAGGGGCGCGGCCGACGTGTGCTATTCGTCGGCGGCACGCCGCTGTACCTGAAGGCGCTGTTGCACGGCCTGTTCGACGGGCCGCCGGCCGATCATGACCTGCGGGCGCGGCTGGAGGCGGAGGCAGCCGGT
>DASXAN010000859.1:0-32502 GCA_036406755.1 Gemmataceae bacterium | reverse complement strand
TCTGGGGGGCGCCGGCGGCGGACGGCGAGCCGCACGGCGGGCTGCTGGCGGGCTTCGGCCTGGCGGCCTGGTTGTGTTCGTTCGCCTTTCTCGCCGTGGCGCTCGCGGCGATCCTCCGGGTCCTGGGGGCGCGGTGGGGGTGGGTGGGGCTGGGAGTCGTCGCCCTGGTGGGGCTGGCGGCCACGCCCGGCCTGTTCTGTGGGTTCTGTGCCGGGGAGGTGAGCACGATGATCCGGATGCGCCGCAAGCGGGCGGTCGTGTGGGCCCTGGCGCTGGGAGGCCTGGTCGCGGGGCCGTGTGTCATCCAGATCGAGGACCGGGCGGGCGGCACGTTCCAGCTCCGCCCGGCGACCCGGGCGGAGCTGCGGGCCCCGGCCGCCGGCTTCCTCCGCGAGGTCTACTGCGACGAGGGCGACCGGGTTTCGCCCGGGGCGCCGGTGGCACGGCTGGAGGTGCCCGACCTGGCCAGCCGCCTGACCCAGAAGAGGGCCGAGGTGCGCGAGGCCCAGGCGAGGCTGCGCCTCCTGGAGTCCGGGGCGCGCCCCGAGGAGGTCGCGGAACAGCGCCGTCGGGTGGAGCGGGCGGGGGCGTGGCACGACCTGGCCCGGCACGACCTGGGCCGCCTGCGGCTGGCCTACGAGACGGACCTGGCCCGGCTGGACAAGTACATCACCCAGTGTCAGGCCGAACTGGTCGCGGCCCAGAGCGCCACCCGCCGCGCGGCCCGCCTGCTCGGCAACGCCATCCCCGCCGAACAGTACGAGGAGGCCCAGCGGCGGGACCACGTGTGTCAGGCCCAGCTCGAACAGGCCCGGGCGGAGAAACGCGCCCGCGAGGCGCGGGGCACGTTGGACGCCGAGACGGAACTGGCCCGCCGGGAGAGGGAACTGGCCGACGCCCAGGCCGCCCTGAGGCTGCTGGAGGCCGGCCCGCGGGCCGAGGAGGTCGAGGCCGAGCGCGCCCGGCTGGCCCGACTGCAGGAGGAGGCCGGCTACCTGGAGCAGCTCCGGGACCGGCTGGCGGTCCACAGCCCCGTGCCGGGGCTGGTCACGACACCGCGGCTGAAGGAAAAGGTCGGTCAGTACGTGCGGGAGGGCGAGCTGATCTGTCTGGTCGAGGAGCCGGAGTGCCTGGAGGTTGAGATCGCCATCCCCGAGGAGGACGTGGGGCGGGTGCGGCCGGGCCAGGCGGCCGCACTCCGGGTACGCACGCTGCCCTTTGAAACCCTGACCGCCCGCGTGGACCGGATCGCCCCCGCGGCCGGGCGCGGGGACGCGCAGAGTACCGTCACCGTGTATTGCCGGCTCGGCGATTGCCGGCCGGGACTTCGGCCGGGGATGACCGGTTACGGCCGCGTCTGCACGGGCCCGCGGCCGCTCGGCGGGATCCTATTCGACCGGGCCCTCCGCTTCCTGCGGACCGAATGCTGGTGGTGGTAGCCGGCGGGGCCGGCGGTCGAATCCCGGCGGGTCCCCGTGCGTGACCGGCACGACTCCGAAAAAAGGTGATTCCCGTCTGACGCGTTTCACCCCCCGGCGTCGCATGGTGGGGTAACGATTGTGGCCGATGCGGTGCGTCATGTTTCGGCGAAATTACTACGCCGTGGGCCAAGGAGCGAGTCATGTGGGAGACGCTGCGCGGGCTGCTGGCCTCCGGCCCGGTCATCCGGGCCGGGACTTCGGGCCGATCCGATCGACGACACCATGTCCGCCGGCGCAGCTTTGTGCCCCAGATTGAATTTCTGGAGGGCCGGGCGCTGCCCAGCACGTTCACGGTGCTCAACCTGGCCGACGGCGGCCCCGGGTCGCTGCGGGCGGCCATTCAGGCGGCCGAGGCCCACCCCGGCCCGGACACGATCGACTTCGCCCACAACGTCCACGGGACGATCCGCCTGACCACCGGCGAACTCGCCATCACCGGCGATCTGACGATCAACGGCCCGGGAGCCGACAAGGTCACGGTCAGCGGCAGTCATGCCTCTCGCATCTTCGACGTGGTCGGCGGCGCCGACGCGGGCACCGCGATTACGGTCAGCATTTCGGGGCTTGCCATCACCGACGGCGTGGCCGACCGCGGGGGCGGTATCCAGAACGCCAACTTCAGCGACTTGACCCTGGCGCATGTGGTCGTGTCCGGCAACCGGGCGGTCGGTGTTCTCAACAGCCTGAACGCGAGTGGCGGGGGGATCTCTAGCTCCGGAAGCGGCAACCGTTTGAGCGTCACCGATTGTGTCCTGACCGGTAACGCCGCGGACGGCGTCGCGAGCGTCCGTCAGGGGGTCGGTGGCGGCATCTTTGTCCTCGACGGGGCCGCTGTGGTCCGCAACAGCGCGGTTAACGTCAACGAGGCCCGTTCAGGAAACAGTTCTGCTGTAGGCGGCGGTATCGATGTCGAGGACGGTGAACTCACCGTGGAGGACAGCGCCATCACGAACAACCGCGCGCTCGGGTTCCCGGGCGGCGGAGCCTTTGCTGGTGGCATCGAAGTTAATCTCTCCACGGCCGTGATCACGCGCTGTTCGATTGCCGGAAACGAGGCCAACGGCAACGTCGGGGCGGATGCCGCCGGCATCGGCGACGGGGGCGGCATTCACTCTCTGGCTGGGACTCTGACGGTTAACGACAGCGTCATTCGCGATAACCGTGCGGTCGGCGGCCAAGGCGGCGGCAACGGCAGCGGCGGCGGCATCACCTTGGCATTCGCTACCCTCGTGGCTAACAACTGCACCTTCACCGGCAACCAGGCCATCGCCGGTCAGACCGCCGAGATCGCCTATGACGCTGCCCACGCTGTCGGCGGCGCGGTCGCATTGTATTTCTTCAGTGACGGCTCGATTACTCACAGCACCTTCTCGGACAATCGGGCGGTCGGAGGCAGCGGGATCACCGACTCCGCTTTGGCCCTGGCGGATGCCGGCGAAGCCTACGGTGGCGCGATCATCAACGTGCTTGGCTCACGACTGGAGGTCAATCAGAGCACGCTCGTGGGGAACCTGGCCTTCGGCGGGGATCGGAACACCTCCGGGCTCGACCTCCCGTTCCCGACCAAAACCGGCATGGCCGAGGGTGGCGCGATCTACGCCCAGGAGGCTGAGACCGTCGTCCGCGACAGCATCATCATGAACAACCGGGCCGTCGGCGGCAGCGGCAACGTCGGCACGAATCCCACCGGCTTTGTCGGCGCCGGAGTGGGCGGCGGCATCGACAGCGAATTCGAAGATCAGCCCGACTTTGGGCCCACGGCGCTGACGATCCTCAACTCGGTCGTCGCGCACAACCAGGCACTCGGCGGTGATGACAACACGGGCCACGGCGAGATGCTGCTGGTCGGCGCCGGCTTGGGCGGCGGCGTCGCCAACTTCTTCGGGTCGGCGGCGGACGTCAGCGACAGCGGCCTCGATCACAATCGCGCGGTCGGCGGACATGGTAACACGGCCGACGGCGGTCTCCTCCCCGCCGGCCTGGGCGCCGGCGGCGCCGTCTTCAATGCGTTCGGCAACTTCCTGTTCCCCGACGGCTCCGTGCTGGCACCCAGCGTCGTGACCCTGGCGCGCAGTCGCCTGGACCACAACGAGGCGCAGGGCGGGCAGGAAGCCGCTGGCCACGGCAGCGATGGCTGGGGCGGCGGGATCGCCAACCTCTTCTCGGCCACCACCACCGTGACCGGCAGCGTGCTCGCCCACAACCGCGCCGCCGGCGGCCCAGGCAGCAACGGCTACGGCGGCGGGGCGTACAACGACGCCACGTCCGCCCTCCACCTGCGGGCCAGCCTGGTCATCGACAACCGGGCCACCGGCCGCGCCGGCGTGGGCGGCGGCGTCTACAATCTCGGCCTGCTCGACCTCGACCCGCTCACCCTGGTCGCGTGGAACCACGCCTCCACGAGCGACGACGACATCTTCGGTCCGTTCGTTGTGATCTAGGAGGAGTCTGACCATAATGTCAGGGCTTGGCGTGGCCCCACCCCGTTCTTGACCAGGGGCGAGCACGATGAACGAGGAGTCGCTGTTCGCGGCCGCCCTGGAGATCGCCACCGCGGCCGAGCGGCAGGCGTTCCTGGCCGCCGGCTGCGCGGGCGACGCGGCCCTGCGGGCGCGGGTGGAGCGGCTGCTGGCGGCCGACTGCCATACCCGCGGTATCCTCGAGCGCGGCCCCGACGGCCTCGCGGCCGGGCCTGGCTGGCCGGAGCCGCTGGCCGCGGGCCGGACGTTCGCCGGCCGGTTCGTCCTCCGTCGGAAGCTCGGCGAAGGGGGCATGGGCGAGGTCTGGGTCGCCGACCAGACCGCCCCCGTCCGCCGCCGCGTCGCCCTCAAGGTGGTCCGCCCCGGCCACGACTCCGCCCGCCTGCTGGCCCGGTTCGAGCAGGAGCGGCAGGCCCTGGCCCTGATGGACCACCCGAACATCGCCAAGATCCTCGACGCCGGCGTCGGCGGGCCCGAATCCGACACGGGCGGGCCCGCGGGCCGCCCGTACTTCGTCATGGAGTACATCGACGGCGTCCCCGTCACCGCCTACTGCGATGCCAACGCCCTCACCCCGCGCCAGCGGCTGGGGCTGTTCCTCCCCGTCTGTCGAGCGGTGCAGCACGCCCACCAGAAGGGCGTCATTCACCGCGACATCAAGCCGTCCAACATCTTGGTCGCCGACGTGGACGGCCGGCCGGTCCCGAAGGTGATCGACTTCGGCATCGCCAAGGCGACCGGCCCGCGGCTGACCGAGCAAAGTATCGACACGGAGGCCGGCTCGTTCATCGGCACCCTGGAGTACATGTCGCCCGAGCAGGCGGACCTGACGAACCCCGACACGGACACCCGCAGCGACGTTTACGGCCTCGGCGTGGTCCTGTACGAACTGCTCACCGGCAGCGTGCCGTTCCCCCGCAAGGATCTGACCACCCTGCCGCTCTCCGAGGTCCTGCGGATGATCCGGGAGGTGGACCCGCCCCGGCCGAGCCTGGCGGCCGTGAGGCACGCCGGGCCGGACAAACGGACGGCCGCCCTCCGCGGCGACCTCGACTGGGTGGTGATGAAGTGCCTGGAGAAGGACCGCGGGCGGCGGTACGGGACGGCCAACGAACTCGCCGCGGACCTGGAGCGGTTTCTGGCCGACGAGCCGGTGCTGGCCGGCCCGCCGTCGCTGGCGTACCGGCTGCGGAAGTTCGCCCGCCGGCACCGGGGCCCCGTGCTGGCCGCGGCCGCGGTGGCCGTGGTGCTCGTCGGCGGCATCGTCGGCACGACGCTGGGGCTGGTCCACGCCCGCCGGGAGCGGGACGCGGCCGCCCTCGCCCGCGACGACGCCGTGAAGGCCGGACAGAAAGCGCTCGCGGCGGCGGCCGCCGAGCAGACGGCGAAAGAGGCCGCCGAGGCCAGCGACGCCGAGGCCCGGGCGGTGCTCGACTTCGTGGAGGGGCGGATCCTGGCCGCCATGCGGCCGGTGAACAACGGCGGCCTGGGTCAGCAGGCGACCCTGCGGCGGGCCATCGAACAGGCGCTGCCGTTCGTGGAAACCAGTTTCAAGAAGCAGCCGCTCACGGAGGCGCGGCTGCGGATGACGGTCGGTCAATCGTTCTTCCTGCAGGGCAGGCCGGAAACCTTCAAGGCCGCGGCGGAGCAATTCGAGGCGGCCCGCAGGCTCTACGTGACGCACCGGGGCGCCGACCACCCCGACACGGCCCGGTGCATGACTAACCTCGCTCACGCATACTACTCCCTCGACCGCGGGGCCGAGGCCGCCAAACTTTACGAGGATAGCCTGGCGGTGGTCCGGGCCAAGCTCGGCCCGGACCACCCTACCGCGGTCTGGACCATGGACCGTCTGGCCGAGACGTACCGCTCCCTCGGCCGGCACGCGGAAGCGTTACGACTCGAAGAACAAGTGCTGACGGTGCAAAGTGCCAAGCTCGGCCGCGATCATCCCGACACCCTCGCGCGCATGAACATTTTGGCGTCGCGCTACACCTTTGCCCGCCAACACGAAGACGCTCTGAAGCTCCGCCTGGAGCTGGTGTCGCGGCACAAGGCCAAGGACGGCCGCGACCACAAGAACACGCTCGATAGCGTGTTTAACCTGGCGAGCACCTACGCCAGCCTGGGTCGGCACGCCGAAGGGCTCCTGGTCCTCGAAGAACGGCGGGCGCTAGAACGGGGGAAGGCCGGCTCTGACGCCCCCGACCGCCCCGCGAGCCGGGCCGCCCCTAACGCGAACTACGTCACTCCGATCCGGCAAGCCGGCGCGCTCACGATCCGCGACGACCTGTTTGCGCTGTGTCAGGCCAGGGACGGCCCCGACCACCCCTCCGCGTTGCTGCTCGCGGCCCTGGGGAACCTGGCCCGGTGCTGTTCCCACCTCGACCGGCACCCCGAGGCGATCCAACTTGGCGAAGAGCTGATCGTGCTGCACAGGGCGAAGTTCGGCCCGGAGGCCCCCGCCACCCTCCGTGCCGCGAGCCAGCTTGCCGTCGCGTACAGCCGGGCCGGCCGCGACGCCGAGGCGGTCAAGACCGCCGAAGAAGTCCTGGCGATTCGGACCGCCAAACTCGGACCCCGGCACCGCGACACCCTCGCCACCAAGGACGATCTCGCGTCCATCCACGCGGCCGCCCGCCGGTACTCGGTCGCTCTGAAACTCGCGGAAGAGGTCCTCGCGGCCCGGCGGAGCACGTTCGGCCCCGACCACCCCGACACCCTCGACAGCATGGACGCCGTTGTCATCATCTTGATGAACCTCCGGCGCGGCGCGGAGGCGGTGCCACTGATCGACGAGTACGTCAAGCATGCGGCCGGCAAAGACGTCAATTCGAAGTCGATTTCAGCCCTGATGAACTATCGGCTGCGCCACTTTGAAACCACCAAGGACGCCGCCGGCTGCCGGGCGACCGCCGAGATGTGGGAGCGGCTCAACCGCACCGACGCCGACAGCCTCTACACGGCGGCCCGCATGCGGGCGGTGACGGCCGCCGTGATTCGGGCGGCCGACCCGAAATCCGCTCCACCGGTCGAGGACGCCGCCGAAGCCGACCGGGCCATGGCCTGGCTCAAGCGAGCCATCGCTGCCGACTTGGACTGGATCACCAATCCGAAGAGCGGCTGGGCCCTCGTCGCGATCCGCAACTGGATGGCTCGCCTGAAGAATGACCGCGCCTTCGCCGTACTCCGCGACCGCGATGACTTCAGCAAACTGGTCGCGGACCTGGAGGACAAGCTAAAGGCGCGCGAGGCGGCGCTGCCGGCCCCGACGGCGAAGTGAAGGACCGACGTTGCCGACGTGGCCGCCGCCCTGTGCCGACCTGGCGCAGGACGCCGAGTTTCTGACCATCTCGCCGTCTCCCGCCGACCGCGGCTGGTAGTACGCCGCCAAGGCCGGCGACGATTCTGAAGAAAACCCCATCCCGACTGACGTGTTTCACGCCGCCGCGTCGCATATCAGGCGGACCACGCACTGTCTCTGCGGCCTCCGCGGTGAACCCGTCCCCGGAGGGCCCTGAAGGCGACGGGAACACCTTCGTCACTCGACCGGAAGGCATCATGGTGCTTCTGCCGTGCGGCCCATTGGCTTCCGTCCGCTCCGACCGGCCGTTCCGGCACGCCGGCGACAGGGCCGTCAGGACGTGGACGGCGGTCGCCCTGGGCGCGTTGGTCGTGGGCCTCTGGTCCGCGTCGCCCGGCCGGGCGGACCTGATGTTGGTCCCGGCCGGCCTGCACCCCGGCGACCAGTTCCGGATCGCGTTCCTGTCCAGCGCCACCCGGGACGCCCGGTCGGCCGACATCGCCGACTACGATCAGTTCATTACCAACCTGGCCGTGGTGGCGGGGATCGACACCTACTTCGGCACCCCCGTCACCTGGCAGGCCCTCGCGTCCACCCCGACCGTGGACGCGGTGGACCGGCTCCCGCGGGTGGCCGGCTCCCCGCCCCTGTACCGCCTCGACGGCGGTTTGGTGGCGCCCTCCGCCGGGACTTTGTGGGTGAGCGGCCCCGGCAGCTTCCCCATCACCGTGACGGAGTCGGGCGTTGACGTCGGCGGCGAGGTGATCGTGTGGACGGGCACCCTGCAGGACGGCACCGCCTTCGAGCCGCTGGGCGGCGGGGCGTTCGTCACTTTCGGCTCCGCCCGCAACATTTCCGACAGCGGCTGGGTTTCCCAGAATGATGCGCCGCGCACCGAGCAACACCACCTCTACGGCTACTCCAGCGTGTTGACCGTCCCGCCGGCGGCGTTCGCCGCCCCCACGCCGGGCGGCCTGACGCTCGTCCTGACCGGCATCGGCAGTCTGGCCGGAGCGGCGGGTTGCCGGGCCGTCCGAAGAAAACCGACGTGCGCCTGACGTGTTTCGGGCGCCGGCGTCGCACAGGAGGGCGGCGACGGCGGGAGCCGTACCCGGCGATCCGGCGGGGCGCCGTTCCGTTCGCCGCCTTGAAGTCCCCGAAGGCCGGCCGCCTTCCCTGCCGGACCCTACGCAAGGAGTTCCAGCGTGCGCCACCCCGTCGTCCCGCCATTCTTGAAGCGCCTCCCCGGCAGTCGGCAGCCGCGCCGGCGTTGGCGGCCGCTGGTGCTGGAACCCCTGGAAACCCGGTTGGCGCCGGCCGTGGTCGCCTGGGACGGCGGCCCCGCGGGCACCGGCACGACCTGGAACGACCCGGTGAACTGGGCCGGCGACGTGCTGCCGGGAGCGGCGGACGACGCCCAGATTGGCAGTGCCTTCGCCGGCGTCACCGTCGCGTCCTCGGGCAGCGTCACGGTCCGCAGCGTGGCCAGTGCCGCGGCCCTCCGGATCACGGCGGGGACATTTGCCCTCGGCGCCGCCACGTCCCAGGTCGACGCCGGCCTTACGGTTGCCGGTGGCACGCTGCGGCTCACCGGGAGCACGCTGAACGGCGCCGGTACGCTGACCAACTCGGCCGCGACGGAGCTGGTCAACGGCACCCTGAACGTGGCCCTGGACAACCGGGGAACGCTGCTATCTCAGGGGAACAGCACGCTCAACGGCGTGGTCGGCACCGCGCCCGGCTCCCTCCTCCGGGCGGACCGCTCGCACCTGACGGTGGCCCAAGGCTTCACCAACCAGGGCACGCTCGAGCTGACCGGCGACGGGGGCTTCAGTTCGCAGCTCACGGTTAGTAGCGGCACGTTGCTCAACGCGGCGGGCGGGATGATCCGGACCGTGACCACGTCCGGCGTCTTACACATCGTGGAGGCCTCGCTCGACAACCGCGGCGCCCTGCAGGTGCAGAGCCGGCTGACCCTCAACAAGCCCTCGGCCGTCTACGCCAACAGCGGCACGATCAGCGTGACGGGCGGTGACGTCTTCATCCTCCAGTCCGGCACCGGGCCGTCCTTCACCAACACCGGCACCGTGACCATCGGCGGCGGGCGCACCGTTAGCATCAGTAACAGCCCGTTCCATCACAACGCCGGCACGATCAGCGGGGCGGGCACCCTGTCACTGACGAATTCGACGGCCGACTTCGGCGGGGACTTCAGCAACGGCCTGGCCTCGCTACAGCTCAGCAACGTGACCGTCACCTCGCCGGGGACGTTCACCAATCCGGCGGGCAAGTCGGTGACGCTGTCGGGAGGCGCCTTCAACGCCCCCCTGCTCAATCAGGGCACGCTCCTGCTGCAATCCGGCACGCTGAACGGCGCGTTCGGCAACGCGCCGGGCGGCACCCTGCGGGTGAACGGGATCTCGACGGTGGCCAGCGGCTTCGCCAACCAGGGCACGATCGAGCTGACCGGCCAGCAGAACTTCACCACCCAGTTGTCGGTCACGAGCGGCACCTTGACCAACGCCGTGGGCGGGACCATCCGCGTCTTGCCGAGCGGCAGCCGCTTCCTGGCCGCGCAGCTGGACAACCAGGGCATGTTCACCGCCCAGCTCGATGGGCAGACCACGCTGACCGTCAGCAAGCCCGGAGCGGCGCACGCCAACAGTGGCACCATCACGTTCACAGGCGGTAGCTTCACGATCGGCCAGGCCGGAACGGGGCAGACCTTTATTAACACCGGCGTCCTCGACGTGGGCGGCAACGCCACGTTGACCGTTGCCGGCATGGCCCTCCGGAACAACGGCCCCGGCGCCCTCACCGGCCAGCCGACGGGGACGTTTGCCATCAGCGGCACGAACGGGTCAAACCTCGGCAGCCTGCTGGGGTCAACCACCAATGCCGACCTGTTTGCCCCGCAGGCGACCGTCCGCTTCACGGGCCCCGGCACTGCCGCCAGCCCGCAGCTCCTCGAGGTCCTGGGCGAGGACCGGGGCGGCACCGCAGCCGGGTTCGCCGGCAATTTCGCCTTCGAGTCGCTGTCGCTCAGCGGCTCGTCCCCGTTCCAGAGCGGCACCTACGTCCGCCTGGTGGACGACGCCGACAACGCCCCCGGGGCCGGCCCGGAGGCACTGTACGTCAACCGCCTGATCGTGCCGGCCGGGGCGACGCTGGACCTCAACTCGTTCCACGTGTACGCCCGGCAGACGCAGGTCGACGGGACGGTCGTCGGCGGCGCCGTCACGCGGGCTCTCGACGGCGGCCCGATCGCCCTGAATTCGGCGACCGCCGGCACCATCGGGGCGACGGGCGAAGTGGACGAGTGGACGTTCTTCGGCAGGGCGGGCCAGTCCGTCACCGTCGTGGCCAACCCCGGCACCACGGGCGCGCCGGCGGCGCTGCCGCCCACGCTGAACCTTGCCGACGTCCGCCTGCTGAACCCCTCCGGCGCGCTCGTCGCTTCCGGCTTCAGCAACGCGTCCGGGCAGATCGTGACGCTCCCGGCTGTCGTCCTGCCCGCCGACGGCACCTACCGCATTCAGGTGCGGGCCGCGTCGGGGGGCGACCAGGGTAACTACGTGCTCGCCCTCTGGAATGCGAGCGTGAGCACGCGGCCGGTTCAGCTCAACCAGGAGACGCACGGCACCCTCGAAACCCCGTTCGGCATCGATCACTGGACCTTCACGGCCGCCGCCAACCAACAGGTGACGTTCGACTGGGTCAACGCCGCGCCGACGACGCTCCAGTTCAAGCTGACCGGGCCGAACGACTTCGTCGGCTTCACCGGCCTGACCGGCGACTCCAGCCCGGTCACCCTGCCGGCGGACGGGACGTACACGCTGGAGGTGACCGCAGGGGCGAACCAGGACGGCAGTTACGCCTTCCGCCTCCTGGAAACGAGCCAGACCGTTCTGACTCTGGGGACGCCCTTTGCCGGCAACCTGATCGGCAGCGGTCAGGCGCGACTCTTCCGCGTGGACGTGCCCGCCGGCCAGCAGCTCCGCGTCGTCCTCGATGACCAGGCCAACTTCAACCGCAACGAGCTGTACGCGAAGTTCGGCACGCCGCCGACCCGGGGTGATTTCCAGTTCAGCGCCACCGCGGCGTCGGGGGACCAACTGCTGTCCGTGCCGAGTGCGGCGCCGGGCGCCTGGTACGTCCTGCTCTACAGCCAGTCCGTCTTCTCCGCCGACGCGTACACGCTGACCGCCGACGCCGGCGCCCTTTTCCTGACCAACACGTCACCAACCCACCTCGGCAACGGCACGGGCATGACCCTCACCCTGACCGGCGCCGGCTTCGACCGGACGACGATCGTCGAGCTGTCGGATTCCGGGGGGGCGACCTACCCGGCGGACGCCGTGTCGATCGACACGCCCACCCACCTGACGGCCAACTTCGCCGCCGGGAGCGTCCCGCCGGGGACTTACTCGGTGCGAGTCCGCCGCCCCGCCGGCGGGGCGGCCGTGCTGGCCGGCGCCTTCCGGGTTGTCGCGGGCGGCCACCCGGACCTCGAGGTCCACCTGATTGTCCCCGGACAGGTCTTTTACTTCGGCGTTGTCGAACGCCTCTACGTCGAGTACGGCAACAACGGCGACGCCCCCATGCCCGCCCCGCTCCTGGCCCTGCACGGCTCGAACAAGGCGCTGTTCACACTCGACGAAAGCCGGTTGCTGCCGGGGGCGCGGACCTCGGCGAAGCCCGGCGGCTTCAGCGACACGGTGCAGATCAACGCCTCCGGGGCCACCCCCGGCCTGCTCCAACCGGGCGAACACGTTCGTGTCCCCGTCTATTTCGTCGGGTTGGGTGGGCCCCTGGACTTCGGCGACGGCTTCTTGCACTCCTCCCTATCAGTATTCAACGCGAGTACCACGCCGATCGACTGGCCCTCGTTGCAGGACACGCTCCGCCCGCCCGACATCTCGGCCGAGGCCTGGGCGCCGATCTACGGCAACCTCGTCGCCCAGGTCGGCCCCACCTGGGGCGACTTCCAAACCATGCTCAGCGACAACGCCCAGTACCTCGGGCGGCTCGGGGAGACGGTCAAGGACGTGGACAGCCTGTGGCGGTTCGAGGTGGAGCAGGCGATCGGCTTCAGTCCGGTGCCGACCCTGGCCGCCGCCACCGACCTCCAGGTCGATGCGCCCGGCTTACCGATCCGGTTGACCCGCGTCTTCTCCACCAGCACCGTCGGCCGGTACGAGCAAGGGCCCTTCGGCCGCGGCTGGGCGTGGGCCGACGGCTGGGACCGGTCCGTGACGTTGGAGCCGGACGGCACCGCGGTCGTCTCGGGGCTGGACGGCCACGACCGCCGGTTCGAGCCGGACGCCCGCTTCGCCGGCCGCTACTTCGCCCAGGCCGGCGACCACGCCACGCTGTCGGGGTTGGTCGGCGGGGCCTTCGTCCTCCGCGAGCCGGACGGCCTGGTGACCCGCTTCCGCAGCGACGGCCGGGTGGACTACGTCGAAGACCCCAACGGCAACCGCGTCACCGCCACCTGGACCGGCACACAACTGACCCGCCTGACCCACTCCGCCGGCCAGTTCCTGCAGATCACGTACACCGCGGGCCGGATCACCGGCCTGACCGACCAGGCCGGCCGCACCGTGGTCTACACCTACGACCCCGCCGGCGAGCACCTGTTGGCCGTCCAGGGCATCGACGGCCAGACGACGCACTACACCTACAGCACCGCCGCCGGGGCCAGCGCACACGGCCTGCTGTCGATCGCGTACCCCGACAACACCCACGCGTTCTTCACCTACGACACCCACGGCCGGCTGGACTCGATGGCGCGGGACAACAACGCCGAGCGGGTCAGCTTCACCTACGACTCGGCCGGCCGGGTGACGGCAACCGACGCCCTGGGCAACGCCACGAAGTTCTTCTTCGACCACCAGGCGCAAGTGGCCGCCGTGGAGGACGCACTGGGCCGCCGCACCCTCTTCGGCCACGACAACGACTTCAACCTGACCAGCGTCACCGACGCCCTCGGGCAGAACTACCTGTACCAATACGACGGCCGTGGGAATGTGGTCCGCGCCACCAACCCGCTGGGCCAGGTCACGGCCTTCGGCTACACCGCCGACTTCAACCGGCTCGCATCCCTTACCGACGCCCGCGGTAACCCGCTGACCTACGGCTACGACAGCCGCGGCAACCTGACCTCGATCACCTACGCCGACGGCAGCGCCGACCGCTTCAGTCCCGACGCCCGCGGCGAGCCCGACGCGTGGACAAATCGCCGCGGCCAGCTGGTGGATTACCAGGTCAACGGCGACGGCCGGCTGGAGCGGCGAGCCTTGCCCGACGGCTCGTTCGTGCAGTACCACTACAACGCCCGCGGCAACGTGGACCTGGCCGTCGACGCGACCGGGGCGACGGTGCTGGAGTATCTCGACCCGCTCAACCCCGACCGGGTCACCAAGGTCACCTACCCCGACGGCCGATTCCTGCAATACACCTACCAGAACGGCCGCCGCACCAGCATGGTCGATCAGGACGGGTTCACGACCACCTACTTCTACGACGCCGCCGGCCGGCTCGAGTTCCTCCGCGACGGGGCCGGCGCTCTGATCGCCCACTACCACTACGACCCCGCCGGCCGGCTCGACCACGAGGACAAGGGCAACGGCACCTCCACCGAGTACCAGCACGACGCGGCCGGCCAGCTCGAGCACCTGATCAACAGGGCCCCCGACGGCACGGTCAACTCGCGGTTCGATTACGTCTACGACGCCCTTGGCCGGCGGACGCAGATGACGACGCTCGACGGCGTGTGGGACTACGCCTGCGACGGCATCGGCGAACTGACACGGGCGGTCTTCACGTCGAACAACCCGGCCGTGATCCCCAACCAGGATTTGCAGTACGCCTACGACGCGGTCGGCAACCGGGTCCGCACGGTCCTCAACGGCGTGACCACGAATTACGTGACCAACAACCTCAACCAGTACACGCAGATCGGCACGGCGACACTCGGCTACGACCTCGACGGCAACCTGGTCTCACGCACCGACGGCGGCGGGACCACGACCTACGCCTACGACGCGCTGAATCGTTTGACCGGCGTGACCGCGCCGGGCGGCACCTGGAGCTATCTGTTCGACGCCCTTGGCGACCGCACCGCCACCGTCCACGACGGTCAGCGGACCGACTATCTGATCGACCCGTTCGGCATGGGCAACGTGGTCGGTGAGTATGCCGGGAACGGCAGCCTGATCGCCGACTACGTGGTCGGTCTGGGCCTGACGAGCCGCGTCGAGCCGGCCGGCGGAGCCGCCTATTTCGACTTCGACGGCAACGGCAACACGGCCCAGCTCACCGGCGCCGCGGGCGTCGTCCTGAACACTTACCGCTACCTCCCGTTCGGGGAGTCGCTGACCGCGACCGGGACCGTTGCCAACCCGTTCACCTATGTGGGTCAATTCGGCGTGATGAACGGGGGCCAGGGCCTGTCGTTCATGCGCGAGCGGTGGTACGACCCCGCCCAGGGTCGCTTCACGGCTCATGACCCGATCGGCCTGAGCGGCGGTGATGTCAATTGGTACCGGTACGTATCGAACGACCCGGTGAACCGGGTCGATCCGACAGGCCTATGGCCTAATAACCACATGGAACAAGACGTGCGCGCGGCGATCACAATGGAGCGAGAGGCCGCTTTGGCGACCCTGGCGGCGGCCGCCGCCGCCGCCGCGGATGCTGCCGCCAACGAGGCGAATCTCGCGGAACTCGTGGCCGCCGTGGAGCGGGCCGCGGACGAAGCGGATCTGTCGGACCTCGTGGCCGCCGCGGCGGCAGCCGCGGACGACGCGGGACTCCAGGACCTCGTGGACGCCGCCATGGCCCAGTTCCCGCCTGATGATGCGGTGGCGTCCATGGCCGCGGCTGCCTCGTCGGGCCCGGGGTTCGGTTTGAGCATCGGAATATGGGGCGGCTCCCCGGGCGCAGACAGTGGACCCGCGATTCCCCCGATGCCGGCCCCGGTCGCTCCGTCCGGCACCATCTCCGGGAGCGTCACTTCTGGCGCAAGCCGGCTCGTCCGAGCGATCGACCCCAACGAGAAGACCGGCCCGGCCGGCTTCGGCCCGGCCCACTACATCGCGGCCGACGGCGTCGTCCCCTACCGCGTCGAGTTCGAGAACGAGGCCGACGCCACCGCCCCGGCCCACCGCGTCATCGTCACCGACCAGCTCGACGCCAACCTCGACTGGGACACCTTCGCCTGGACGCAAATCGGCTTCGGCGACGTGATCCTCACCGTCCCCGAGGGTAGCCGGCACTACCGGACTACGGTGCCGCTGACGCAAAACGGCCGCACGTTCCAGGTCGAGATCGAGCTGGACCTCGACCCGCAGACCGGCCGGCTCACCGCCGTCTTCGACTCGATCGACCCGGCCACCGGCTTGCCCCCCGACGCCCTCACCGGCTTCCTGCCGCCCGAGGACGGCACCGGCCGCGGCATCGGGTTCCTCGGCTACACCGTCCGGCCGAAGGCCGGGCTGCCGACCGGCACCCCGCTCCGCAACGTCGCCCGCATCGTCTTCGACGGCAACGACCCGATCGACACCAACCAGGTCGATCCGCACAACCCCGCCGCCGGGACCGACCCGGCGAAGGAAGCCCGCAACACCCTGGACGCCGGCCGGCCGACCAGCAGCGTCCAGGCCCTGCCCGCCGTCACCGACACCGCCTCGTTCCTGGTGCGGTGGTCCGGGCAGGACGACGCCGGCGGGTCCGGGGTGGCCGCCTACGCCGTGTTCGTCTCGGACAACGGCGGCCCGTTCACCCTCTGGCAAGCCACCGCGGCCACGTCGGCGGTGTACACGGCCCAGGACGGGCACACCTACGCCTTCTACACGGAGGCCATCGACAACGTCGGCAACCGCCAGCCGACCCCGGCCGCGGCCCAGGCGACCACGACCGTCGTCGCCCGGCCGCCGACCGTGGTAGGCATCACGGTCAACGACGGGTCCGCCCAGCGGTCCCGAGTGACCAGTCTCGCCGTGACGTTCAACCAGGTCGTGACCCTCGGGGCGGGCGCATTCGACCTCCGCCGGTCGGACGGGCTGGCAATCACGCTGACCCCGACAGTCACGGTCCTCGACGGTCGGACGGTGGCGACGCTGACGTTCTCCGGGGCGGGGACGGAGTTCGGGTCGCTGGCCGACGGCCTGTACACGCTGTCGGTCCGCGCGTCCGGGGTGGCCGACGCCCTCGGCACGGCCCTGGACGGGGATGGGGACGGGGCGGCGGGCGGCGACCGGCGGTTCGACACCCACCGGCTGTTCGGGGACATCGACGGGGACAAGGACGTGGACCTGCTGGACCTCAATCCCCTGGTCCCCGCCCTGTTCGGCATTCTCGGCCAGCCGAACTACAACCCGGGGTTCGACTTCGACGGCGACGGCGACGTGGACCTGCTCGACCTCAACCAGTTCGTCCAACGGCTGTTCATCGTCCTGCCGTGACGTGCCGACACCGGCTCGGCGAGCCACGCCGGTGTCCGTGGCGCGGAGTCACGCGCCGTTGCGGCGGGAATGCCCACCCTCAGTGCTTCTCGTACTTCTCACCGGCTTCGATTCGCGTCTTCAGAATGTTCTGTTTCGGCGGCAGGGGACAGGTCGTGTACGCGGAAAAGGCGCACGGCGGGTTGTAGGCCTTGTTGAAGTCCAGAGTAAACGTCTCGTTCGCCTTCGGCTGCTTTTCGACGTCGAGAAACCGCGCCGCCCTGTAGGTGGTGTCGCCGGCCGTGGCGTCGCGAAAAACGAAGAACAACCCCTCGCCTTCCTTGATCGCGTCCAGTCGGTGGGCCTTGCCGTGGAGTTGGAATTCCGCATACCCCGGGCACGGTTGCTTGGACACTTCGCCGACGATGTTCACGATGGACAGCGTCTTGACCTCGGGGTAGGGCACGAACCTGGCTTCGACCCGATACGCCTCGTCGGGCGGGTACCAAACACACCCGGCAAAGTTCTTGCGAACCGGCGACTCGTTGTCCGCCAACCGCAAGAAGTACTTGCCGTCGCGCTCGATGACGTGCATGCTCAGGCGACCCAGCCCGACCCAGTCCCGCTTGTCGGTGGCCGTCCCGAGGGCCCGCTCGCCCGAAAACGACTTGCCGCCTCTCACCATCGACACCCCGTCCGCCAGTTTCAGGGTGACCTTGTTCGCCTTGGGGTCCACGTCGATGGTCCCCAACCGTTCGGGGCCGGTCCCCTTGAGTGCGGCCGGGAAGATGACGTCGTTGCTTTTCCCGGTGCCGAACGTGTTCCGCCCTTCCTTGAGGGGGTAGCGGCCGGCGAGCGTCAGCCAGCCGTTGTCGGCGCGCAGCTTTGTCTCCCGGTCCGATCGCCACCTTCGGATCTCATCCGCGTACGGCGAGTTCCCGACGGGCCGCGCCCAGGAGAAACACGAAAAGGCGAGGAGAGTGAGGAGAACGTATCTCATTGTGCTGTCCGCATCGGCGGCTTCCGAACGTCACTTCGTGTCAGGGGCTTGCCGTGTGGCCGGAACGCCCGCCACTCGCAGGGTAGTGGAAGTGCTTGAAAACGGGGAGAGGCACCTGGCCCGAACGGGTGCGGGAGATCGCGGGTCCAAGCCCCGCCGGCCGGCAACGATCCGCGTTGCGAACTCCCCGCGACTCGGCACCGCCGGCCCAGGACGGGCGGCAACGCAAAAGCCGGCGGGCGGTCCAGCCCACCTGTCGCCCAAATCAGGTGAACCAGTACCGCCGCCGGCATCAGGAAGAGGGGGATTGCGGCGGGCGGTCCGCCACGGGGGCGCACGAAAGCGACGGCGGGCGACGCCCTCCCCGGTCATCAGGTTGATGGCCGTCGCCGCCCGCCGCCCTCAGGCCGACCGGCGCGGATCCCGGTCCGCCGGTCGGCCGCGCACCGAAATCGCTGTTCGGGCGCGGGCGGTTCCCTGAAACCGCCTATTGAGGTGCACCGGCACCCGGTCGGCCGTCCGCCAGCTGACGGCGGCCGGGTCAGGCCGGCCGCTGGCCCCCGCCCCCGTGGTCCGGTACGTTGGCCGCATGGCCCGTCGCCGGCTCGTTCCGGCCATCCGTCGGGGCAAAATGACGCCGTGCCAATCGCGCCGTGTAACACCAGGCGCCGAGCGAGTTCTCATCCCGTCAGAGCTCACCATGCCATACCCCACGATCGACCGCCGGGGTTTCCTCCGACACGCCGGCTTGGCCGGCGCGGGCCTGCTGACCCGGACAGGCGTGGCGGCCGGCGGACCCGGTGACGGCAGGAAGGGCGTCGCGCTCGTCGCCGACCCGGAGGACAAGGTCGCGGCGGTCGCCCCGGCCCGGTGGGCCCTGGACCACTTGCGGGCGACGTTGGCGGCGCGGGGTGTCGCGGCCCGCGTCTGCCGGACCGTCGGTGAGGTCACGGCCGACGAAATCTGCGTCGTGGCCGAACACTTCGCGCACGAGTCCCGCGAGGCACTCTCCCTCCAGCCTTCGACGGCGGCCGGGCGGAGGGTCGTCCTGGCCCGCGGCAGCGACGCCCGCGGCCTGGCGTACGCGCTGCTGGAACTGGCCGACCGCGTGGCGTGTGCCGACCAGCCGTTGGCGGGGCTTGACGTCCAACGGCCCGTCGCCGAGAAGCCGGCCAACCCGATCCGTGGCGTGGCCCGCCTGTTTGTCAGCGAGGTCGAGGACAAGCCCTGGTTCAACGACCGGGCGTTCTGGCAGCGCTACCTGACGATGCTCGCCGCCCAGCGGTTCAACCGCTTCAGTCTGACCCTCGGGCTGGGCTACGACTTCACGACGCAGATCCGCGACGCCTACTTCCACTTCGCCTACCCGTTCTTCGTCTCCCTGCCCGGCGCCAACGTCCGCGCCGTCGGGCTGCCCGACGCGGAGCGGGTCAGGAACCTGGAGACGCTCCGCTTCGTCAGCGACGAGGCGGCCAAGCGCGGACTGCACTTCCAGCTCGGCCTGTGGACCCACGCCTACCGGTGGACCGACAGCCCCGACGCCAACTACACCATCGCCGGCCTGACCCCGGAAACGTACGCCGCCTACTGCCGCGACGCGCTGCGGGAAGTCCTGCGGGCGTGCCCGGCCATCGCCGGCGTGACTTTCCGCATCCACGGCGAGAGCGGCGTGGCCGAAGGCAGCTACGACTTCTGGAAGACCGTCTTCGCCGGCGCCGCCGGGTGCGGCCGGCCGGTCGAGATCGACCTGCACGCCAAGGGCATCGACCGGCCGACGATCGACGCGGCCCTGGCCACCGGCCTGCCCGTGACCGTCTCGCCCAAGTTCTGGGCGGAGCACATGGGGTTGCCTTACCACCAGGCCGCCATCCGCCCCCTGGAGCTGCCGCCGCGCGGCCGCAAGGACGAGGGCTTCTTCGCGCAAAGTTCCGGCTCGCGGCGGTTCCTCCGCTACGGCTACGGCGACCTGTTGGCCGAGGGCCGCCGCTACGGCGTCTTTTTCCGCATGTGGCCGGGCACGCAGCGGCTCTTGCTCTGGGGCGATCCGGCGATGGCCGCCGCCTACGGGCGGGCGTCGGGCTTCTGCGGCAGCCTTGGGCTGGAGCTGTGCGAGCCACTGTCGTTCAAGGGCCGCAAGGGCTCCGGCTTGCCCGGCCACCGCACCGGGTACGCGGACCCGGCGTTGCAGCCCAAGGCCGGAGACTGGGAGAAGTACGTCCACGGCTACCGCCTGTGGGGCCGGCTGCTCTACAGCCCCGACGCCGAGCCGGAGGTTTGGCGCCGCCACCTGCGGGTGGAGTACGGTGCCGCCGCGGAACCCGCCGAAGCCGCCCTGGCCCACGCCAGCCGCATCCTGTCGCTGGTGACCACGGCCCACCTGCCGTCCGCGGCCAACAACAACTACTGGCCGGAAATCTACACCAATATGTCGATCGTGGACGCGACCGTGCCCCACCCGTACGGCGACACGCCGTCGCCCAAGCGGTTCGGCACCGTCAGCCCGCTGGACCCGGCACTCTTCTCCCGTGTGGACGACTTCGCCGCCGCGCTGCTCAAGGGCGAGCACGACGGCCGGTATTCGCCGCTGGAAGTCGCCCAGTGGCTCCAGGATTTGGCCGAATCCGCCGCCACCCGACTCGCCGAGGCGCAGGCCAAATCGCCGGATGTGCACGGCCCCGCGTTCCGCCGGCTGGCCGCGGACGTGGCGATCCAGAGCGGCCTGGGCCTCTTCTTCGCCCACAAGCTGCGGGCCGGCGTGCTCTTCGCCGTGTACGAACGCGGCCGGGACCGGGCGGCGCTGGAGGAAGCCGTGAAGGCGTACCGGGCGGCCCGCGCCGCGTGGGCGGAGCTGGCCCGACGGGCGGACGGTGTCTACGTCCGCGACCTGACGTTCGGCCTGGTCCGCCACCTCCGCGGCCACTGGTCGGACCGGCTGCCGGCCATCGACCAGGACATCGAGCGTATGGAGAAGCGCGGGGCCGATGCGGGCACGGCGACAGGCGACCCGGCCGTGCTGCAAGCGATCCTGGCACCGCCCCGCCGGCCGCCGCCGGCCGGCCGGCACACCCCGCCGGCCCCGTTCCGCCCTGGCGAGGCGGTCATGATTGATCTGCTGCTCGGCCGGGATGCGGTCGGGGAGCGGCCATCCGCAGTCCGGCTGCACTACCGGCACGTCCACCAGGCGGAGGATTACCGCGTCGCGGACATGCAGGCCGATGGGGGCCGTTGGCGGGCGACCGTGCCCGGCGAGTACACCCGCTCGCCGTACCCGCTGCTGTACTTCTTCGAGCTGCGCGCCGGCCCCGGCCGGGCTACGCTATTTCCCGGCCTCGGGGCGGACCTGTGTCACCAGCCGTACTTCGTCGTCCGCCAAGCCGTGTAACCCGCCGCCGAAGGATTGACCGCCGTGACCGCCACACGCTCGTTTGTCATCGCCGCACTTACCGCCGTCGCTCTGGCACCGGCCGCCGTGGCCCAGGCGCCATCCGGGGACGTGCCGATCGACATCTCCGCCCACGACCCGCGACTCGGGGTCACCGTCCGCCGCGACGGCTCGCAGCTGCGGCTCACTTGGCCGATGGCCGAGAACGAGTTCGGGGCCCTGACCCTCCGGTTCCGGGGAACCGAGCCGCTGATCGAGGAACTCGGCACCGCGACGACCGCGGCCGGGCCGACCGTCCCGATCCTGCGGGGATTGACCCCGGTAACGTTCCTGACCGTGGGCACCCGCGACCTGTCCGCCCAGGGGTGGAACGTCTTCTTCGACAACCCGCCGCGGCGGCCGCACCAGACTTGCCTCGCCGCCCTGGATCCGAAGTCGGTGACCGTCCGCACCCGCGGGGCGCGGACCGCCGTCGTCATCGACGGGCTGACGGCGGGGCCGTTCCGCGGCCACCTGCAATTTACCGTCTACCCCGGCTGCCGGCTCGTCCACGCCGAGGCCGTCCTCCGCACCGACCGGGACGCTTGTGCCATCCTCTACGACGCGGGCCTGACCCGCCCGACGCCGGACTGGACCTCGGTCTATTGGGTGGACACGGACGACCGCCCCCGGCGGGTGAAGGGGGCGGAATCCTCCCCCGCCGCGCCCGTCGCCTCCCGGCACCGGGCGATCGTCGCCGAGGCGGCCGGCGGGTCCGTCGCCGTCTTCCCGCCGCCCCACCAATTCCTGTACCCGCTCGACTTCGCCGACAACTTCAAGCTGGTGTGGCACGGGCCCGGCTACCGCCAGCAGCACGGTTGGGGGTTCGGCGTCCGCCAACCCCCCGACGGCGACGGCCGGTTCGTCCCCTGGGTCAACGCGCCGCCCGGCACCGACCAGCGGCTCGGCGTGTTCTACCTGCTCGGCCGCGGCGACGGCCCGGCCGCCCTGGAGGAAGTCCGGCGGTTCACCCACGGCGACCGCTTCCAGCCGCTCCCGGGGTACAAGACGTTCACCAGCCACTACCACGTGGAGCACACGCTGGCGTTCGTCCGAGAGCAGCGGCGGCAGAACACCGATGGCGTCCCCCGCGGGCTGGAGGAGCCGCCGTTCGTGACCACGTTCAAGGCCCACGGCGTGGACATCGTCCACCTAGCCGAGTTCCACGTCCCCCACACGCCCGAGATGAGCGCCCGGCGGCTGGAGCTGCTCAAGACGCTCCACGCCGAATGCCGGCGGCTGTCGGACGACCGGTTCCTGCTGCTGCCCGGGGAGGAGCCGAACGTCTACCTCGGCGGTCACTGGATCAGCCTGTTCCCCAAGCCGGTCTACTGGGAATTACACCCGGCCGACGGGGTGCCGTTCGAGCGGTCGGCCGGCGGGCTGGGGACCGTCTACGCCGTCCGGTCCGCCGCCGACGTCCTCCGACTGATGGTGCGGGAGCGGGGGCTGATGTGGACCGCCCACCCGCGGACGAAAAGTTCCTACGGCTACCCGGACAGATACCGTGACAGCGACTTCTTCCGGTCCGACCGGTTCCTGGGGGCGGCGTGGAAAGCGCTGCCGGCCGACGACTCCAAGCCCCGGCTCGGGACGCGGGCGCTGGATCTGCTCGACGACATGGCGAACTGGGGGGCGCGGAAGTACCTCCCCGGCGAGGTGGACGTGTTCCAGGTCAAACCGTCCTCCGAGCTGTACGGCCACATGAACGTCAACTACCTGCGGCTCGACGCCCTGCCCCGGTTCGACGCCGGCTGGCAACCGGTGCTGGATGCACTGCGGGGCGGCCGGTTCTTCGTGACGACCGGGGAGGTGCTGATCCCGACGTTCGCGGCCGGCGGCCGACCGAGCGGCGCGACGGTGCGGCCCGGCGGCGGTACCACCACGGCGGTGACGGCCCATGTGACGTGGACATTCCCGCCGTCGTTCGCCGAGGTCGTGTGGGGCGACGGGACCGCCGTCCACCGGCACCGGGTGGACCTGTCGGCCGAGCGGGCGTTCGGGAAGGCCGACGTCCGGGCGGACGTAGCGCTGACGGTGGCGCGGTGGGTGCGGCTGGAGGTCTGGGACGTGGCCGGGAACGGGGCGTTCACGCAGCCCGTGTGGTTCGAATAAGCGTCCCCGGTCGCGTGACCCGACGGCCCCGCGTCCGTCCCTCTGTCCGACCCGGGCCAACCGGTTTATTGTTGACGGCCGCCGCCGCCGGGCGGACGATGGGGCCGCTCCCCTGGGACGGCTCATTCGCGGCCCAGCCGCGCACGTCCTCCTGGCGCCCGCCGGCAGACGGGGGCGTTTCACTGGCGGCTCCGATCGTGAGTGGGTGGGTATTACGATGGAGGGCGAACCGATGACGAAGCGCGCGGCGTGGCTCGTGGGGACGGTCGTCGGCCTGGTCGTGCTGGCGGCCCCGACCGGGGCGGCCGACCCGGCGAAGGCGGACAACCCGCTGGTCGGCACGTGGAAGTGCGTTTCCGCCAAGTTCGGCGGCGAGGAGGCCAAACGGCCGGAGGGGTACACGCAGCTGAAGCACGTCACCCCGACGCAGTTCATGTGGGCGACCTACGACAAGGACGGCAAGGTGGAGGCCGCCCTGGGCGGGGCGTACACGCTCAAGGGCACCGAGTACGTCGAGACGCCCGAGTACGGGCTGGGCGAGGGCCTGCTCGACCAGCTCAAGGGCAAGCCGCAGACGTTCACCTGGAAGGTCGAGGGGAATAAGTGGCACCACACCGGCAAGCTGAGCACCGGGCTGACCATCGAGGAGGTGTGGGAGCGGGTCGAGCGGAAGTAGTCCGCTGGGTCGGGCGCGGCGGGTCGCGCCGCGTCGTCGGGCAAACCAGGGGGCGATTCTGCGTCGCCGGCGATTTGGTGCGCTGGTGATTTGCGCCGTGGCGGTCCCGCCGGCCTGGGCGGAGGAGAAGTCGGCCGTCACGTACGAGTCACTGAACAGGTGCCAGGGCGATCAGGCGCGTGGCCGTGGACGGCGAAGACGGAGGAGGACCGGGCGTCGGCCTCGGTCCCCGAGTCTCACCGGCTGCCCCCGCCGAGGTCGGGGGCTGACACGCGCTCGAGGGGCGGATCGACCGGGGCACGCCGCGGCCTGGCCGGGAGCGGGAGTAGTACGAGCTGACGGGCCGGGTTGTGCTCGGCCGGGCCGAGCACGACGGCGACCTGCACATCGTGCTAGAGGACGCGGCGCGCAAGGGGACGTGCGCGTGGTCGTGGAGGTCCCCTCAAGCGACACGCCGACTCGCCCCGGGCGCACGCCCGTGTCGAGCAGAGTGGCCGCAGGCGGTGCTGGTGACGGCCGGCCGGAGGCGTCGGTTCTCGGGGTGGGGAGGACGAGCCGTGGCCGCGGAGCCCGCGGCGGAACGACGGCACTATGCAGCAGACGAGGCGAGGCTTTCCATCCGCGTCGGTGCGGCCGTCGTGGCGGGCCAGGAGCGCCTGGAACTCTTCCTCCATTCTCCCCCGGCCCATCTGGCGGTACAGGGCCCGCGCTTTGTCCAGGCGGCCGTTGTTGACCTTGGTCCGGCCACATATCGGGTCGGCTCCGGGGCACGCCGCTCCACTGGGCTGGAAGGCGCGGCCGGAGTTGGCACGGTTGTCGGGGAGGTCGATGACCCGCGGCCCATCCGGGGCCGGGCCGTCCACCGGCGCCAGCAAGGCGGCGAACTCGTCCAGGTCTATGTCACCGCCGGCGGCTGAGACGACCGTTTCGTGCCCGCCGTCCCAGTGGAGGTGTAGGTCGCCGTCGGCGCGCGGCCGGACGATCACGCCCCGGCCGCTGCGGCCAGTGCCTTTCGCCGACTAACTCCACAAGGACATCGTTGGCCACGGCGAACGCCTCGCAGATGAACCGCGGGTTATGATCGAGCCGGCGGGCGAGGTGGCACAGGAGGGATTATCGGCTGACGGGCCGGCGGCGCCATCTGGGCCACCGTGGCAGCTGGGCCGGTCCGATGTGCCTAACTCAATTGTCCGGGGCGCAAGTTACGGGACGCGGCCCGGCGGAGTCAAACCCGCCGGGCCGCCGTCTTGTCCTACCAGCGGCGGTGCCGGCGGCGGTACGCCAGTCCGGCGGCGGCCAGCCCCGCCAACGCCAGCGTGGACGGCTCGGGCACCGGGGTGAACGTCAGCGACAGGGTGTGGCCGGCGGCATCCAGGGACCAGCCGAACGTCCCCGCCCCCGGGTTGAGGAAGCCGGTGGTGGCGAACGCCGTAGCCGCGTCCAGGGCGGCCGCGTCCGCCGGCCCGGCGTAGGTGCCGGCCCAGATGACGGCCGGCCACGAGTACGACTTCGTCGAGTCGAAGTTCGCCATCGGCCCGGCCACGTCGGTCCCGGCGGTCGTCGGGTTGACCAGTGTGTCGATGGCGACGGTTAGCTTGTGGGCCGGGTCGGCCGTCCAGGCGAAGTCGCCGCTGGCCGTCGCCGGGCCGACCTGCCGCACCGCCCGGACCAGCCCCCAGCCGCTCACTTGGCCCTGCGCATCCGGCGTCGGGCCAGCCTCGCCGGTGGCGTCGTTGATGGCGAACACGTAGTCCGAGACGCCGCCGGGGCCGAAGGCGAAGCTGCCGAAGTCGGCCCGGCCGGGGCTGTTGCCGGCCTGGAACCGGCCGCCGTTGACCGTCACCACCGGCACCCCGTAGGTGCCGCCGCCCTTGACCAGGGCACCGAAGTCCGCGATCAGCGTCGCCGTGCCGCCGTTGGTGGAGTCGTACACCAGGCCGTTGTTGACCAGCAGGCCACCGGCCACGGTGGCGTTGCGGCCGCCCAGGTCGAGGACCGCCCCGAACTGCCCGGCCGTCGCCGGCGTCCCCAGGAACGTCCGGCTGCCGCCGTTGAACGACAGCGGGGTCGTGCCGACGTTGGCCAGGCGGTTGTCCGCCCCGAACGCGCCCGGGGCGTTCGGGATGGTCAAGACGCCGTAGCTCTGGAAGTCCGACACGTTGACCCGGCTACCCGCCCCGGTGGCCGTGCCGACTGTCACGGACCCGCTCCCCTGGTTGGTGAACCCGCTGAACGTGGCCGGCGTGTTGGCCCCGGCCGTCACGGTCATCGGCCCGCCGTTGGTGAAGGTGACGAACGACCCGGGCCCGGTCACGCTGACGGCCGCGCCGGGGAACGACGTGACCCCGGTCAGGGCGGCCCCGTTGACGGTGTGCGTGCCGGGGCCGCGGAGGAACCCGCCGAACACGCGGGTGCCGCCGTCGTACTTGACGGTCGCCCCGGCGGCGGCGGTCAGGCTGCCGGACCCGGGCTGGACCAGCGCCCCGTTGAAGTCGATCGTGCCCCGGCTGGCCGTGTAGCCGCCGGTGTTGGTCAGGTGGCCGGTCAGGGTCAACGTGCCGGTGCCGGCCTTGGCGATCGTGGCCGGGCCGTTGGGGCCGTCGGCGAACGGGAACGGCCAGGTGCTGGACGAGTTGTCGGTGCCGATGGTCAGGGCCGCCCCGCTGCCGACCGGGTCGGACAGCGTGATATTCGGCGTGACGCCGGCGACGGAAAAGCTGCCGACCGAGAGCGAGCCGCCGTCCACGTTGATCGTGGCGTCGGGCCGCAGAATGTAGAACGTGCCGCCGTTGATGAACGTGCCGCCGTTGGCGACCGTCAGTGTGGCGGTCCCGCCGGGGGCGGGCGGGCTGGCGCCATTGCCGCCGAGGTAAGTGTTGACGGTGTTCGTCCAGATCGAGCCGGGGCCGGTCACGGTGACGGAGCCCGTCGAGCCCGAGTTGTTGGCGATGGCCGTGAAATGGGACACGGCCGCCGCTCCCGACTGGACCAGGACGCTGCCGATGCCGCTATAGCCGGCGACCACCGTCGAGGTGGTGGCCTGGCTACCGGCGCCGCTCACGGCGAACGTTCCCGTCGAACCGCCGAAAGTGCCGACAATGACTTGGGGGGAAACCACCGTTCCGCCGGACTGGACCAGCATGATTCCGACGCTGCCCGCGTTGTTGCCGACCTGCATCCCGCTGGACGGTTCGGTCAAGGAGCCGCCGTTCTGCACGATCAGATTGCCGGTGGAGTTTACGGCGACTAGGGCGAACGAGCCCGAGTTCATCGAGCTGCCCGTGCCGCTGATCGTGACGGTGGTCCCGGTCGGCCCGTCCACGATGACGCCGATGTTGGAGGCGGTCGACGGCACGCTGACCGTCGTCCCGCCGCTGACTGACATCGTGGCGGCGGTGGTCGGCGTGCCGACGATGAGAGGCCAACTACTAGTATTCGTCAACGCAATACTGCCGCCGTTGGCCGCGAGCGAGCCGGCGTTAATGTTGAGTACGCCGATGCTGCTGCCGGCGCCGGTGAGCGTGAGGGCGCCGGTCCCCGCCTTGGCGAGCGTGCTGCCGGCGGTGCCGGAGAGTGTGCCGGCGAAGCTCGTCGAGGAGTTGTCGGTGCCGACGGTCAGCGTGCCGCCGCCGAGGGTGACGTTCCCGCCGGCCGACCCGCCGCCGGCCAGGGAGCCGATCGCCTGCGAGAACCCGTTCAGGTCCAGGGTCACGCCGCCGACGTTGCCCAGGGTGACCGCCGTCCCGGGCGGCAGGGTGTTGGCCGCCCCGGCCCGGAGGGTGCTTCTGGCGACGACGGTGCCACCGGTGTACGTGTTCGCCCCGGTCAGGACGAGCACGCCGTCGTCCGTCTTCCGCAGGTTGCCCGAGCCGCTGATCACGCCGCCCACGGTCAACGTCGCGATGTCGTAGACGCGGAAGATGCGATCACCCGTCCCGGACAGGGTGATGGTGCGGCCGAGGGAGATGTTATTCGTTGCCACGAACCCGCCGACGCCGGCGATGGCGATGGCGTTGGCCGGGTTGCCGAAATTGCTGGCCGCGTCCACGAGGCCGGAGGTGATGGTCACCGTACCGGTGAACGTGTTGGCCCCGGACAAGACGAGTTTGTCGAAACTGGTCTCACCGGTGTCGCTCGTGTTGCCCTGGGCGGCGAGGGTGAGCGGGCCGGTCCCGGACATCACCGAGGGGATCGCGGTGACGTGCAGGGCCGACGTGTCGATCGTCCCGCCCGACGCGCCGAGGATCACGGACCGGCTCCCGCTCAGGGCCCCGCCGGAGGCCGGCCCGGTGATTTTCAAGGTGCCGCCGTTGAGGGTCAGACCCCCGGACGTGCTGCCGAGGGTGCCGTCGCCGGCGATGCTCAGGACGCCGCCGGTGACCGTCGTGCCGCCGGAATAGCTGTTGGAGGTGTTCGACAGTGTCAGCGTGCCGGTGCCCACCTTGGTGAGCGACCCGGTGCCGCTGAGCAGACCCGAGTACGTGGTCGAGGCGTTGTTGCCGCCAACGGTCAGGGCGGTCCCGCCGAGGTTGATGTTGCCGGTGCCGGCCAGGCCGGCCAGGGTCTGGGCCGCGAACCCGCCCAGGTCCAGGCCGCCGTTGACGTTGACCGTCACCGCGCTGCCGGCCAGGCCGCCGCCGGCGGCGATCTTCAGCACGCCGGCGTTGACCGTGACGTCGGCCGTGTAGGCGGAGTTGTTCGCGGTCAGGGTGAGCGTGCCGGTGCCGACCTTGGTGAGCGACCCGGTGCCGCTGAGGACGCCGGAGAAGGTCGTGCTGGCGTTGTTGCCGCCGACGGTCAGGGCCGTCGTGCCGAAGCTCAGGGTCCCGGACCCGGACAGGCCGCCGAGCGCGGCGGCCGCGAGTCCGTTGAAGTCCAGGGTGCCGCTGGGGCCGTTGCTCAGGGTGCTGCCGGCCAGGGCGTTGGCGTTGCCCAGGCGGAGCACGCCGCCGTTGCCGATCTGCGTGGTGCCGGTGAAGCCACTGTCGTCGGCCGTGAGGACGAGCGTGCCGGGTCCCGCCTTGTTGAACAAGCCGGTGCCGGACAGCGCGCCGGACCAGGTCACGGTCGCGCCGGAATCCACGCGGATCTGGCCGCCCGCGCCGCCGATGGTCACGGGGCGGGCGGAGCTGAACGTGGCCGTTGCTTCGAGCGTGGCCAAGCCGCTGAGCGATACACCGCCGGACGGCGCGCCCAGGAGGCCATCGGCCGAGACGACGATCGTGCCGTTCGTGACGGTCGTCCCGCCCGAGTAGTTGTTGTTGGCATTGGTCAGGATCAGCTTGCCGGCCCCGGCATTGCTCAGCCCGCCGGTGCCAGTTACGGCCCCGGAGACGGTCAGGCTCTGCCCGAGGTCCACGAAGAACGTGCCGCCGCCGGCGTTGAGCGTCACGGGGCGGAAGGTGGTGAAACCGGCCGTCGCCTCCAGGGTGCCGCCGCCGAACGTCAGGCCGGTTCCCGCCTGCCCGAGGGCCCCGTCGCCGGCCACGGCGACCGTACCGGCGTTGATCCGCGTCCCGCCGGGGTAAGTGATACCGGCCCCGGTGAGGACCAAGGTGCCGGGCCCGGCCTTCGTCAACCCGTTGGAGCCGTCGACGGCCCCGGAGAGCGTCAGCGTGGCACCGGCGTCGACCGAGATGGTGTTGTCGAGGCTGAGCAACACGCTGCGGGCCGAGGTGAACGTGGCCGTCGCCTCCAGCGCACCGCCGGCGAACAGCAGGCCGCCGTCGGCCGCCCCGAGCGCCCCGTCTGCCGGGACGGCGAGCGTCCCGCCCTCGAGCGTCGTCCCGCCGGTGTAGGTGTTGGACGCGTTAGTGAGGGTCAGCGTCCCGGGCCCCTTCTTCGTCAGGGCCAGGGGGCCGGTCAGTTGGCCGGCGAAGGTCTGGGCGGTGGCGTTGTTCACCGTCAGGGTGGGGGAGCCAGAGCTGCTGGTCACGGTGTTCGCCGTACCGGTGCCGCTCACGGCCAGAGCGGAGATTTCCGCGCCCTGCCCGTTCAGGTCGAGGGTCCCGCTGTTCGCCCCGCCGCCGAGGGTGAGGGCCGCTCCGAGGGGGACGGTCGAGTTTGCCAGCTGGACCAACCCCTGCTGGACCGTCAGGCCGGCGAAGGTGTTGTTGAGCCCCGCCAGGACGAGCGTACCAGCGCCGGTCTTGGTCAGCACCCCGGTCCCGCCGATCGACGCGTTGACGGTGGCGGTGAAGGGGGAATCGATCTGGACGGTGCCGCCACCACCGTTGACGACCCAGCGCCGCGCGGCCGAGGCGGCGAAGCTGGCGTCGAACTGGAGCGCCCCGCCGTTGAATGTGAGCACGTTGTTGTTCGAGCCGACGGCACCTAGCGCGCCGTCGGACGTCACGCCGAGCGTGCCGGCGTTGATCGTGACGGCCGTTTGCGTGTTGCCGCTCTTGGTCAAGATCAGCGTCCCGGTGCCGTCCTTCACGAGCGTCGCGCCGGTCAGAGGGCTGGTGATACGGCCCGCGATGGTGTTGGAGTCGGTGCCGTTGGACACGATCCGGGTGGTCCTGTTCAGGGTGATCGATCGGCCGCCGGCGAGCTGGACCCCGCCGTTCAGGAACACCAGCCCGCCTTCGGTGTCCGAGTTGACGTCGAGTTTCAGCGGCGAGCCGACGGACCCCAGGGCGCCGTCGCTGCTGATGCCCAGGGTCCCGCCGCTGACGATGATGCCGTAACCGCCCGAAGGGCCGCTGTAGTTGTTGGTCCCGGTCAGGTTGAGCTGGCCGCTGCCGGACTTGGTCAACCCGCCGATGACCGAGACGGAGATGTCCCCGGTGATGCTCGTGAATCCGCTGCCCGTCACGCTGATGCCGCCCAGGCCGGGCGTGCCCAGCCCGCCGGCGAGGACGAGCGTCGGGAGGGCGGAGGGCGCGGCGTTGTTAGTGATCACCAGCGACGTGTTGCCGCCGGCCCACTGGATCGGGGCACTGATCGTGTCGGTGGTCGTGACGCCCGCATTGACGGTGATCGTTTGCAGGCTGGAAATCGTCTGGCCCGTGATCGAGTAGTTTCCGGAGGTGTTGCCGAAGGTGATCGACTGGGCCTGGATGCCGCTGGAGATGTTGGCTACGCCGAAGAAAATGTTCGACGGGTTGGACTGGCTGGGAAAGATCACCGCGGCCGTGGCCGAATTCGGGACGGTGGCGGGGATGGTCCAGTTGCCGGAGGTGTTCCAGTCCTGGTTGGCGGTCGTCCCGGTCCACGTCTGGGCCAGGGCCGCGGGGGCCAGGGCCAGGGCGGTCAGGGCGGCCAGGGCGGCACGGCGGGGCGTGAGCATGGTTACGGTCCCTTCGCGCGACACGGGCAACAGGGGCGCACGGCGCCCCGGGCTGCCACCGGGCAGAAGGGCGCCGCGGCCCCGGCCGGCCCTGACCCTTGGAAAGGCGGGCGGCATGCGGTACCGTCTAATGGATCAGTCAGCCGATGCGGCCCCGACCTAGCGGCGCCGCAACGAGTTTTTTCGGGCCGACTCTCCCGCCTCTCGGCCGGGCGGACGGCCGTCACGGGTACCGAGATGGACAGCAGCCTCTCCGGGGGGACCAGTGCCACGCTGCTGGCCCGGCTCCGCCTGGGGGTGCCGGACCAGACGGCCTGGGCGGAGTTCGTCCGCCGCTACGGCCGGCTCATCTACCAGTGGTGCCGCCGCTGGCGACTCCCGGAGGACGAGGCCGAAGAAGTGACGCAGGCCGTCCTGGTCCGCTTGGTCGCGAAGCTCCGCGGTTTCGACTACGACCCGAAGCGGAGCTTTCGCGCCTACCTGAAGACGCTGACCCACTACGCCTGGTGCGACTTCCTGGAGGGGCGGCGGCGGCCCGACGCCGGCTCCGGCGACAGCGCCGTGGCCGACGCCCTGGCCGCCGTCGAGGCCCGCGACGACCTGACCGACCGGCTGCAACGCGAGTTCGACCAGGAGGTGCTGGAGCTGGCGACGGAGCGGGTGCGGGCGCGGGTCGAGCCGCACACCTGGGACGCCTTCCGGCTGACCGCCCTGGAAGGACATTCCGGGGCGGATGCGGCCGCCCGGCTGGGGATGAAGGTGGCGTCGCTGTTCGCGGCCAAGAGCAAAGTGCAGAAGATGCTGCGGGAAGAAGTTCGGCATCTCCAGGGGATGTGAGGGCGGGGATGACCGGATGCCTCTTGCCGGACGAACTCCGCCGTCTGCTCGACGGCGAGGCTGCGGACGGCGCCGCTGACCACGTCGAACGCTGCCCCGCCTGCCAGCGGGCCCTGGAGCAGCTCACCGACCGCGAGGCGCCCGCATGCGGGCCGGCCGCGGCCCGGCCCGCCGGCGACGAACCCAACGAAGAGTTCCTCCGCCGGCTGGAGCGGGAATGCCTGGACACGCGACCGGTACCGCCGACCGGCACGCGGCCCGTCCCGCCGGATACCCTGCCGACCCGGGTCGGCGGGTATCGCGTCGTCCGCCTGATCGGCCGCGGCGGCATGGGGGCGGTGTACGAGGCGGAGCAGGACAACCCGCGCCGCCCCGTCGCCCTGAAGATGATCCGCCCCGGCCTGGCGTCGCCGGACCTCGAGAAGCGGTTCGCCCGAGAGGCGCACGTCCT
>DASXAN010000858.1:0-2459 GCA_036406755.1 Gemmataceae bacterium | reverse complement strand
ACCACCTCCGCGGGAATTCCCGGCTCCGCCTGGATCGTCCCGACCCCGCGGCCCGGCAGCCCGGTCGGCGTCGCGGACCCGACGTGCTCGACGCGGGGCGCTTCGCCGGCGGCCTGCACCCCCATGCCGAAGTCGATCAGGTTGACGAGTACCTGGACGTGCCCCTGCGGCTGCATGTCCCCGCCCATCACCCCGAACACCAGCCACGGCTCGCCGTTTTTCGTCACGAACGCCGGGATGATCGTGTGGAACGGCCGCTTGTGCGGCTCCAGGGCGTTCGGGTGGTCCGGGTCCAGGGCGAACAGGCAGCCGCGGTCCTGGATGCCGAACCCCAGCTCCGCGGAGGCGATGCCGGAGCCGAAGCCCATGTAGTTGCTCTGGATCAGCGACACAGAGTTGTGGTCGCCGTCCACGGCGCAGAGGTAGATCGTGTCGGAGGTGCTCAGCTTCGGGTCGCCGGGGTCGATGTGCGTCAGGGCGTGCTGCGGGTCGATGAGCTTGCGCCGCTCGGCCGCGTACGGCTTGGCGATCAGCCCGGCGACCGGCACCTTGGCGAAGTCCGGGTCGGCGTAGTACCGGCCGCGGTCGGCGAACGCCACCTTCTTCGCCTCCAATAACAGGTGCCAGTAGTCGGCCGAGTTCGGGCCGTACTTCTTCAGGTCGTACGCCTCCAGCAGGTTGAGCATTTGCAGCGTGGCGATGCCCTGGCCGTTGGGCGGCAGCTCCCACACGTCGTAGCCGCGGTAGTTGGTACCGACCGGCTCAACCCACGTGGAGGTGTGGTCGGCGAAGTCCTTGAGGCTGAACAGGCCGCCGACCTTGTCGGATAGTTTCACCAGCTCCTCGGCGATCGGGCCGCGGTAGTAGGCGTCGCGGCCGCCGTCGGCGATGCGGCGGTAGGTGCGGGCCAGGGCCGGGTTCTGGAAGACGTCGCCGGGCCGCGGGGCCCGGCCGCCGGGCAGGAACACGGCCGCCGAGCCGGGGTCGCGGGCCAGCCGCCGGGCGCCGCCGGCCCAGGCCCGGCCGATCACCTCCGTCATCGGGAACCCCTCCTCGGCGTAGCGGATCGCCGGCTCCAGCAGGTCCTTGAGCGGCTTGCGGCCGAACCGCTTGTTCAGCTCGGCCCACCCGTCCACGCATCCCGGCACGGACCAGCTGAGCGGCCCCGTCTCGGGGATCGACTTGAGCTTGCGGTCGGCGAACAGCTGCCGCGTCGCCCTGTACGGCGACCGGCCGCTGGCGTTGAGGCCGTAGAGCTTCTTCGACTTGGCGTCCCAGACGATGGCGAACAGGTCGCCGCCGGGGCCGCAGCTGGTCGGCTCCATCAGGCCGAGGCAGGCGTTGGTGGCGATGGCGGCGTCGATCGCGTTGCCGCCGGCTTTGAGGACGTCGAGGCCGGCCTGGGCGGCGAGCGGCTGGCTGGCGGCGACCATGCCGTGCCGGGCGAGGACGACGGACCGGCCGGTCTTGGGCCAGGCGCCGCCGGCCGGCAGGGCGGCGACGAGCAGCAGGGCGGGGACGAATGCGGCGAGCAGGCGGAGGGACATGGGGGTACCTGTGAGTCGGCGGGCACCGGACAGTGTACCCGGTTTCGCCGCCGATTTGACAAGCGACTTCGGAAACGGTTGACTACACCCCATGACCCGCCGCGGTTTCCTCCTCGGCACCGCCCTGGCCGCGACGTGCGGCCCCGCCCGGTTGCGGGCCGGGCCGGAGGTCGTCGAGCGCGACGGCCTGACGAAACTCCGCCTGCTGCCGCCGGGGCCGGGCAACCCGCGGAACTCCGAAGGGTCGTTCCTGCCCCTGGCCGACGGGCGGGTGTTATTCGTCTACACCCGGTTCACCGGCGGGGCCGGGGACAACGCCGCCGCCGCCCTGGCCGCCCGGTGTTCGGCCGACGGCGGCCGCACCTGGACCGACCGGGACGAGATCGTCGTCCCGGCCGACGAGGCGACGATGAACGTCATGTCGGCGTCGCTGGTGCGGCTGGCGGACGGGGTCGGCCTGGTGTACCTGCGGAAGAACTCGCTGACGGACTGCCGCGCCTACTTGCGGGTGTCGAAGGACGAGGGCAAGACCTGGGGGCCGGCGACGCTGTGCACGCCGGCGGCGGGGTACTTCGTCGTCAACAACGACCGGGTGGTGCGGCTGGCATCCGGCCGGCTGGTCGTCCCTGCCGCCCGCCACCCGGCCCCCGCCGGCAAGTGGTCGGCCCGGGCGACGGCCGTCGCCTTCCTGTCCGACGACGGCGGGCGGACCTGGCGGCAGGGGCGTGGCGAGGTCGAGGGGCCGGCCGCCAGCAAGACGGGGATGCAGGAGCCGGCCGTGGTCGAATTGAAGAGCGGCAGGCTGCTGATGCTCGCCCGCACCGACCAGGGTTGCCAGATGCGTGCCGACTCGGCCGACGGCGGCGACACGTGGACGCCGGCCCGGCCGACGGACATCAAGTCGCCCGTGTC